>JAXDHW010000034.1:0-14130 GCA_034664365.1 Thermoleophilaceae bacterium | reverse complement strand
CGAGCACGCTCACGAACGTCCGCAGGTCCTTGCCCGCCGGCCCGGTCTTGGTGCTGCCCGTGTAGCCCGGCCGCTCCCCGAACAGGCCCGCCGCGAACGCGGCCTTGAACGCGTTGTTCTCCACCGGCACGTAGAGCGCGCGGCGGTCGAAGTTCATCGACCCGAACGGCAGCCTGTCCGCCTTCTTCACCTCGCCGGCCACGGCGGCCGCCAGCGCCTCGCCGGTCGCCTGGGCCTGGGGATAGCAGCCGTCGGTGTTCGTCGTGCTCCCAGGCTCGAGGCACTCCGGGAACTGCGTGCCGACCGGCGGCACGGTCTCGGCGTCCTCCTCCGAGCCGTTGTCGCCGACCAGGAACATCGGCATCCCGGCGTCGCCGCCGGCCTCGAGCTTGCGGTGGAAGTAGCCGGGCCAGTCCGAGCTGATCTGTTGGTTGAGCGGGACCTTGACGTCCGGGTGCGCCGGGTCGGGAGCGCTCGACAGCCCGGAGTGCCCGATCTCCTGGTTGTGCGCCGCGAGGCTCATCACCGTGAAGACCGCCTTGCCGCCGGCGCGCGCCTGGAGCAGCCCGACCTTCGGGTCGATCGCGGCCGGCTTGTTCTCGTCGTCGTAGGTGGTGGGGAAGTTGTTGGACAGCCGCACCCGCATGCCGTCCGGGAGCGGGACCTGCCGGGCGAAGAGCGTCCCCGGCTCCATCGAGTCGTAGGCCGCGGTCGCCGCGTCGGCCACCCGGCCCACGAGCCAGTCCATGTAGTACTCGTCGATCCCCGAGCGGCCGCCGGCCACGCCGCCGACCTCGGGCGACCCGTAGATACCGATCGTGTCCGGTGAGCTCTCGTTGTGGTTCGCGCTCACCACCATCCCGGCGATCGGCCGCCGCTTCTCGGCCTCCTGGCGCATCTCCTCGATGTAGTTCTCGAAGAGCCCCTGCGCGACCACCGACGCGACCACGTACGTGTGGCCCTTCGCGGAGATCGCGACTGCTCGCGCGTCGATCGGGTCGTGCACCGCGGTGGCCATGCTGTCGATCGCGCCTGAGAGGAAGATGCCGTCGTAGCGGTCGTTCTGGTTCGCGTCGCAGTACGGCTCGGGCGGGCTCTGGTTCGTGACCCCGAAGTCGTAGCGGCCGTTGCTGTTCGAGTCGATGTAGGGCTCCTCGAAGCGGAACCTGCGGAGCCCGGTGTACACCGGAGGGCAGGTCGCGAAGGCCGGCTCGTCGTGCGCCGCGTCGAAGGCCGGCGGCGTGATGTCGACCTTGCCGGCCCCGACGAGGTAGTCCCCCGTCGCCGCGCGCGCAGCGGTGGGCGCGGCGACCACGAGTCCAAGCGCCGCCGCGCAAGCCGCCAGAGCCCCCCTCCGCCGCACGGCGCGCACCATAACGCCTGAGCCCGTTGCGCGGCGCCGGATCAAATGCCGATCAGGCGAGCCTGGAGCGCGTCGACCAGGCGTGACGGCAGCAGCTGGTTGAGCGTGATCAGGGCGCGCGCGTCGGCGCCCACCACGTAGCGCGCCCGTGGCCGGCGGACGGTCAGCGCGCGCTCCACGACCTTCGCGACGCGGTCGGCCGGCAGCGCGTGGTCGGTCAGCCGCTCGCTCATCGCGAGCACCTTGGGGATCGTCCGCCCGTAGAGCCTCCGGCCCGCGGCGGGCAGGCCGGCGACCACCTCCTCGGCCTGCTCGGTGCCCTTCCTCCAGATCTCGCTCTGGATCGTCCCCGGCTCGATCGCCACGACGTGGATCCCCCACGGCCGCAGCTCCTTGCGCAGGGCGTCGGTCACCGCCTCGAGCCCCCACTTGGACGCGTGGTAGGGCCCGAGGAACGGGTTGACGATCCGGCCGCCGACCGACGTCATGTTGAGGATCCGCCCGCCCTTCGCGCGGCGAATGGCGGGGAGGAACGCCTGCGTGACGGCCACCTGCCCGACCAGGTTGACCTCGAGCTGGCGCCGGAGCTCGTCCACCGGCAGGAACTCGAGCGGGCCGGCGATGCTCAGGCCCGCGTTGTTCACGAGGCCGGCGACGCCGCGGCCGCCGAGCGCGGCGTCGACCTCGCGCGCCGCCGCCGCGATCCCCTCGGCGTCGGTCACGTCCACGATCAGCGGGCGCAGTCGATCCGACGCCTCCTCCCGCAAACGCTCGCCGTCCTCGGCGCTCCGCACGCCGGCGAAGACCTCGAAGCCGGCGCGGTCGAGGCGCAGCGCGCACGCACGGCCGATGCCCGTGGAGGTCCCGGTGATGACCACGGAGCCGGTCGCCAAAGCCCGCCGGAGTCTATGGCCGACGCCACCCCGGCGTAGGCTTCCGTTCATGCCCCGGGTCAACCTCACGCGGATCTACACGCGCCTCGGCGACGACGGCGAGACTCACCTCGGCGACATGTCGCGCGTGCCCAAGACGCACGCGCGGATCGAGGCGTACGGCACGGTCGACGAGCTCAACTCGCAGCTCGGACTGCTGATGGCGGGCGACACGCTCCCGGCCGAGTTCCGCCCGTGGATCGAGCGCGTGCAGAACGACCTGTTCGACATCGGTGCCGACCTGTCGGTACCGCCGGACGGCGAGCGCGAGCGGCTGCGGATCGCGGAGAGCCAGACCGCCTGGCTCGAGGAGCGCTGCGACGAGGTCAACGAGCGCCTCGAGCCGCTGCGGTCGTTCCTGCTGCCCGGCGGGTCTCCCGCCGGCGCGCAGCTGCACGTGTGCCGCACGGTGTGCCGCCGCGCCGAGCGGCGGGCGCTCGAGGTGGACGACGTCTCGCCCGAGGTCGTGCGCTATCTCAACCGCCTCTCGGACCTGCTGTTCATCCTCGCCCGCGCGGCCAGCTCCGGCGAGGAGCGCCTGTGGCAGCCGGGCGAGGGCCGCTAGACATCTAGAGCGCGAGGATCCGCGCCACGTACTTCGCGGTCCGGGGCGGCAGGTCGCCGCGCGGGAACCACTCGGCCGCCGCGATCTCGGCCGGGTCGATCGCGACCGGCCGCTCGCCGATCTCTGAGCTGAAGCACCAGAGCCGGTCGCGCTTGCGGTCGATCCGCTCGAACAGGTCGCCGAGCGCGCCCCAGTTGGCGACCTCGATGCCCAGCTCCTCGCGCACCTCGCGGGTCGCGGCGGCGTGCGGCGGCTCGCGCCGCTTGACGCCGCCGCCCGGGAGCTCCCAGCGCCGGCGGTCGCCGTAGGTGTGGCGCACGAGCAGGACGCGGTCGCCGTTCGTGAGGACGCACTTCACGCCGCGCTTCTCCGGCCGCGCCACGAGCCACCACAGCCGCAGCACGCGATAGCCCACGCGGAACGCCAGCCGAAGCAGTGGGTCGCGAAGGCGCCGCAAGCGAGCTGGGTCAGCGGCGCGTGATCGCGGTGATCGGGACCGTGGAGGTGCGCCCCTCCCGGAGCCAGTGCACGACGGCGGTCCCCGCCTGGGGGTCGACGCCCTTGACCTTGCCGATCTCTCCGGTCGCCTTCTTGCGCACGTGGCCCGGCGGGAGCGCGGAGCTCGTGCGCTCGCCGATGCCGGCGCGTGACGGCTTGCGCCGCTCCGCCGGGAGCCGGACGCTGTTCAGCTTGCTCTCGGTCGCGGGGGCCTCGGGAGCGCCGTCGATCGGCGCCACCGAGGCGCCGGTGCCCTTGGTGAAATGGTCGAGCTTGTAGGTGCGAGCCACACCTGAATCGTAGGAGCCCGGTCAGGGCACGAAGCGAGACCGGGCCAGGCTGCGGAAAAGGCGGCCGAAGGTGCCCTGGAGCGTGCGCTTGCCGTATTCGTGGCCCGGGTCGTTGCGCGTCAGCACCGCGACCGCCACGCGCCGCCCGCCGCGGCGCAGCAGCGCGATCTGGTGGTCGATCAACCCGCGGCCCGAGCCCCAGCCGCCCTTGAAGTAGAGGCGCCAGCCGGGCGGTCGCACCTGTCCAACGCCCCAGCGCTGCTCCGGCACGACCGAGGCGAGAAGGTGCATCGCGTAGGCGCGGTGCCGGTGCGGGATGTAGCGATCGATGCGAAGGAAGAACCGCGCCTGGTCGCGCGCGTCGATCAGCGAATAGCCCCAGTACGGGCCTCCCGGCGAGAAGCGGCTCATCCGCGTGCGACGGGCGAGCGAGCGCAGGCCGTCGTCGCCCACGTAGCCGTAGACGCGCGAAGCGGCGTTGTTGTCCGAGCGCTCGATCATCGGCTCGAGCATCCCGCGCTCACCGCCGGTCAGTGAGCGATCCACCGCGTGCTCGCGCAGGTACTCGACGAGCAGCATCGCCTTGACCACGCTCGCCGAGTGGAACTGCACGCGGTCGCGGTAGCCCCAGTAGCGGTGCCGCGTGGCCACCGCGAACGCGATCTCTCCCTGCCGCCCCTCCACGAAGTGCGTCGCCGCGGTGAGGTGCGGCCGCCAGGGATGGCGGTTGTCGCGCACCCGCTCGGCAGGCGACGCGACCGCCAGCGCGGACGCCGTCAGCGCGGCAAGCAGCGCGGCGCCGAGCGCGTGCCGGGTTCGCCTCATCGTCGCGACGCTACAGCTTCGGCAGCGCGCGGTAGCGCAACAGAGCCTCGAGGAAGAAGTAGTCCCCGTAGATCAGCCCGCGGTCGTAGCGGCCGGCCGGCTTGTTGGCGGTGCCGTGCAGGAGGATCGAGCGGCTCGTGGTTCCCTCGGCGAGGTAGGCGCTCGAGGACAGCGTGGTGAGGATCGCCTTGGCGGTGGAGTAGTACCGGAGCTTGCGCGTCGAGTCCGGCTCGAGCCGGGAGAGCTCGAGCAGCCCCGAGGCCGCGATCGCGGCGGCGGAGCTGTCGCGCGGCGCGTTCGGGATGTCCGGCGCCTGGAAGTCCCAGTAGGGGACCTTGTCGGCGGGCAGGTGGGCGATGAAGTAGTCCGCGGTCCTCCGCGCGGCGGTGAGCATGCTCGACTGGCCCGTCTCGCGGTAGGCGATCGTGAAGCCGTGCAGCGCCCACGCCTGTCCGCGTGACCACGTGGACGAGTTGCTGTAGCCCTGCACGGTCTGCTTGCTCTTCACGGCGCCGGTGGTCGAGTCGAAGATCACGAGGTGGAACGTGCTGCCGTCGGCGCGCACGTGCTCCTTGAGCGTGCGGAGCGCATGCTGGTACGCCTTCGTGGTCACGTTGTCGCCGCCGTGCGTCGAGGCCCAGAACAGGAGCTCGAGGTTCATCAGGTTGTCGACGATCACGCGGAAGTCCGTCGCCGGCGCGCCGCTCGGGTTGTTCCACGAGCGGAACGCGGTGACGTACGGGTTCCACCGGGTGGCGACGGACCGGGCAGCCGTGAGGACGACCTGCCTGTAGCTGTCGGTGCCGGTGGCCTTGTAGCCGTTTCCGAAGCTGTCGAAGAGCATGAAGCCGAGGTCATGCGTGCCCGTGTTGGTCTTCTGCGGCTCGATCGCGGCCTGGCGCGCCTGTGCCGCGGTGCGCCAGTACGGGTCGCCGGTGGCCTTGTACATCTGCCAGAGGGCGCCCGGGAAGAATCCGCTGATCCACCAGCCTGCCGGCCGCGTGACCCACTTGCCGTAGCTGCCGATCTCCTCCGGGTAGTAGCCGCTCGGCACCTCGGCGAGGGTGCGCTTGAGCTGGGCGCCCGCGAACGACAGGTCGTGCGCGATGGCCGCGTCGAGCGGATCGGCGGCGGCGGCCGGCTGGGCGAGCGCGGCGAGTGCGAGCGCTGTGGCGGCCAGGGTTGCGAGTCTCCTCCTCATTGCATCCATACTCCTTCAGGGGAGGTGCAGACGCAAGCTCGTCCGCGGCGTCGATACTTCCTGGCGCCATGACCACCACCCAGTCGCAGAAGGCCGAGCGCTTCCGCGCCCTCCACGAGGGCGACGCGTTCGTGATCCCCAACCCCTGGGACGCCGGCTCGGCGAGGGTGCTCGCCGCGCTCGGGTTCGAGGCGCTCGCGAGCACCAGCTCCGGCTTCGCGTTCACGCTCGGCCGCCGCGACGGCGACGTCACGCTCGACGAGGTGGTCGACCATGCGCGCGAGCTCGACGCGGCCACGGACCTGCCTGTGTCGATGGACCTGGAGAACGGCTACGGCCCCGAGCCCGAGGACGTCGCGACGACGATCACGCGGGTCGCGGAGGCGGGCGCTGTCGGCGGTTCGATCGAGGACTACGGCGCGGCCGACGGCATCTACTCGCTCGACCGCGCGACCGAGCGGGTGGCCGCGGCGCGCGAGGCCGCCGCCCTGCTGGATTTCCCCTTCACCCTGACGGCGCGCGCCGAGAACCACTTCCGCGGCAACCCCGACATCGATGACACGATCGCCCGGCTCCAGGCTTACGAGCGTGCGGGGGCGGACGTGCTCTACGCACCCAGGCTGCAGAGCGTCGATCAGGTTCGCGCGATCTGCGCGGCGGTGTCGAAGCCCGTCAACGTGCTCGCCCACCCGAAGCTGTCGCTAACCGAGATCGTGGAGGCGGGCGGGCAGCGGATCAGCGTCGGCGGCACGCTGACCTGGGTCGCGGTGGGGGCGATGGCCGACGCCGCCCGGCGGATCCGCGACGAGGGCGACTTCGGAGCGCTGCGTGCCCCCCGCGAGCTGCGCGAGTGGCTGGGTGACTAGGTCCCTAGACCTTCTCGAAGACCATCCGGTAGTGGTCCATCAGCTCGCGCTTGAAGCACTCCAGGTTCGAGCTGCCGCTCGAGGTGTAGGCGAAGCGGAAGTCCGAGCTCGTGAGCCAGCGCGGCAGTAGCCGCAGCTTGAGCATCGCCATCCGCGGGTTCCACGCCTCGGTGCGCTTGTCCCACTCCGTGATCGTCTGGATGTAGTCGAGCCGGCCGCTCTCCGCGTGGACGAGCCGGAAGTGGGGCTCGGCGCTGCGCACCACCTGCTCCTTGCCGAACGGCAGCCACGATCCCGGGAAGGCCGCGGCCATCACCGCGAGGTAGTAGGCGTCGGAGTCCTTCGGTGCGTGCCGGTCGACCTCCTCCGGCGGCAGCATGTTCTTCCCGAAGACCATCGTCTGGAGGTAGAACCGCCCCTGCTCGGGGAGAACGCTCGCCACGCGGGCGAAGATGTCGCGGTAGACGTCGTCCTGGCGCCCGGCGTCGTAGTCGTCCCGCGACGCGAAGTGCTCGAAGGCGCCGAGGCTCGCCACGGCGTCGAACTCTCCGAAGCTGTCGGGCTCGAGGTCGCGCACGTCGAACATGTGGACGTCGAGGCCGTGGCTCCGGCACGACTCGACCTGCGCCGAGGACAGCGTCAGACCGAGCCCGGTGGCGCCTGCGCCGCGTATGTAGTCGAGCAGGCCGCCCCAGCCGCAGCCGACATCGAGCACGCGCCGGCCCGGGGCGATGCCGATCTGCTCGGCCACCCAGTCGTGCTTGCGCCGCTGAGCCTCCTCCAAGCTCATGGAGAAGTCGCCGTCGTACTTCGCGCCGCTGAAGTCGTTGAGCTCGCCGAGCGCGAGCCGCACGACGCGGTCGGTCAGGGTGTAGCTGAACTCGATGTCCTTCTGCTCGGCCATCGGCTGGCGCGGATGCTACGCGGGTCGTGCCCGGCGCTCAGGTCAGGCCGGCCACGCCGATGCCCGCCAGCGCCAGGCCGATCGCGACCAGCGTCAGCGCGAGCACGGCGGGCGCGTTGCGCTGAGTCCAGTCGCGCATGCCGAGGAGCATCCGCTCGCCGCGCGGCCCGGCAAGGATTCGGGCGGCCAGGATCGCCAGCACCGGCAGCACGAAGCACACGTTGTAGACCGCCAGGAGGGCGAGCTGGACGGCGGTGCCGTCGTCCGATCCGCCCACCGCCGCGATCGCGGCGAAGTAGGCAAACGCCGTCGGCAGCTCGACGGCCATGATCCCGGCGCCGACCGCGAACGCCGACCATGCCCGCGCGCCGCGCGGCTTCGCGACGCGGTTCTCCACGCGATCGCGGAGCAGCCAGATGCCCGCCGCGACGCCGAGGAGGACGGCACCGGCGCCGATCTCCAGGCCGTGCTCCAGGTCCGGGCTCAGGTTCGGTGCAAGTGATTGCACGAGCTCGCGACCGCCCAGCAGCACCGCCACGCCGCCGGCGAGGTAGGTCGCGAACACGCCCAGCGCGAAGCTCGCCAGCAGCTGTCGCGGGCGCGGCGCGGTGGCGAAGTAGAGAGCGGGGAGGACGGTCGACGGGTTGATCGAGTCGGCGAGCCCGATCGAGACCACGAGTCCGAGGAGCGCGAGCACGGCGCGGCGGCTATGAGGGGAGCCGGAGGAGGATGTGGCGCTTGAGCTTCGACGGCTGCCCGGTGGGGCCCGTCGCGACCAGCCTGAGGGTGACCTTCAGCTCGCCGCGCTTCCTCAGGAGCCTGCGGCCCTTCGCCGTGAGTCTGGCCTTGACGGCCACCGTGCGACCGATCGGCACGACCGTTGTCCCCTTCGCCACGAGGACCGTGTGCTTGGCGATCAGGCGCTGAACCGTGCTCGTCGCCGGCGGGTTCTTGGCCCTGCCGACGGTCAGGTTCCTCGCCTTCGACGTGATGCGCTGCGGGATGTCGCCCACGCCCCTCGTGCCGGCCGGCGGCGGAGCGGATCCGGTGGCCCTCAGCACCGACACGCTGTTGTCCGCGCCGGCCGTCATCACGAGGTCGGCGCGGCCGTCGCCGGTCACGTCTGCGGCGGTCATGTCCACGTTCGTGCCCGTGCCGGGCGTGGCGAACGGCTGGCCGGGCGCGAGCGCGCCGTCGAGCCTGCCGTGGTGCGCCATGCCCTCACCGGCCGTGCCCGCGAAGGCGACGTCGGACAGCCCGTCGCGGTCGAAGTCGCCCGCCGCTCCGGTCGTGACGTCGGAGAGCGACGCGTACTGCGCGCCCTCGCCGAGCGCGATCCCGTGCTCGCCCCAGAGGAAGACCGCGAGGCCCCCGGGGCTGCCGCTGTGCGCGGCGATCACGTCGAGGTCGCCGTCGCGCTGGAGGTCTGTCGTGACGATCGCGGGCGGCCCGGCGTGCTCGGCCGTGCTCGTGTCGCCCGTGCCGCGCGTGCTGTGCGTCCACGACACGAACCCGTTCCTCGGATCGCGGCCCCAGAAGAGAAGGTTGGCGGGCGAGCTCCAGTCGCCGGTGATCAGCTCGTCGCGCCTCGCCGAGCCCGGCGGGTCGGCGAGGTCGGCTGCCGCGATGTCGCCGGCGATCGGCGTGTAGGCCGCACTCGACGGGTCGTCGCCGCACTCCGGCGCGGTCCAGCCCCCCGTCCCGTAGGCCGACCAGCAGAGCTCGTCGCCGTTCGCCCCGGTGGACGCCGCGTAGACGATCTCGCGCCGCCCGCCGGGCGTGACCTGGGCCAGCGTCAGCCCCCGGTCGGCGGCCATCGACGGCTGGACGTCCGGGGCCCCGAGGGTGCCGGCGCCCGCGCCGGGGAGGAGTGCCACGGCGCCGGCGTCGCACCTGACGACGACGTCGACGTCCGCGTCCGCGTCGATCGGGTCGGCCACCACGCCGCTCGCGCCGGCGCATGCCGGGTAGTGGACCGCGCTCGCGAACGTCCCGTTCCCCCTGCCGAGCAGCACGGCCACCGTGCCGGCGGACCGCTCCGCGACGACGATGTCCACCCCGTGGATCCCGTCGAGGTCCGCGAGCGCGACCGACTCGGGGCCCGAGCCGGCCCCGAGGTCGTACCGGGTGGGAGCGAAGGTGATCGCCGCGTGCGCCGTGGGCGCCGCGACGGCGGCGGTCAGGGCGACGAGCATGAGCGCGCGCCGGAGCATCGGCACGTACGGTACGCAGCGCGGATCGAGCCGCCGTCGCGTATCGTCGCCGGCGTGCGGACGCAGGGCAGGAGCGCACGGGTGGGAGCGGCGATGCTGTCGGCCGCGATCCTTGCGTGCGCCGGCGCCGTGACCGCCGACGCCAAGACCCACCCCGTCAGGGTCAAGCGCGGCAACCACCTCGGCGCTCGCATCTTCCCGGACAACGCGTTCACGGTCCGCGACCACCGCCAGGTGACCGGCCGGCGCGTGCACTTCCGCCGCGGCCGCGACTTCCCCACGATCGGCGGCGTGGTCAAGCCCGGCTGCAACAAGAAGACCTACTCGATCTGCGACGGCTTCGCCGAGCTCAACCGGCTCGATGGGTTCGACCTCCAGCCGCGGGTCACGGTCCCGTTCACCGGCGCGATCAGCCTGCCGTCGGTCAACGCCACCAACTTCTTCATCACCAACACCCGCAACAAGTTCGTGAGCGGCCTGCGCCAGCTCACGTTCGACCCGGTGACCCACACGCTCGCGGGAATCAGCGACGTTTTCCTGCGCGAGCACACTCGTTACCGGATCCACGTGACCAATGGGATACGCGACGCCAAGGGCAAGCCGGTGCGGGCGTGCGGGCAGGCCTGCGTTGTCCGGTTCACCACCCGCACGGCCAGCGGCGAGCTCGTGAGGATCCGCCGCTCGCTCGACCTCGCGCTGTCGAGCAAGCGCAGCGCGTACCGGCTCGCCGGCTTCCCGGGCTCGAGCGCGAGCCACAAGCTGTCGTTCACGCAGCACGGCAAGAACGACGTGTTCCTCGCGGCCACGATCGGGCCGTCGGTCGTGGACCCGCTCCAGGGGATGGTGCGCACAGACCAGGTGAAGGCCAACCCCAAGGCCCCGGGAGCGTTCGAGCCGAGCGCGGTGCCCAACCTGATCCCCACCGGGGCGTCCGGGTACTTCGCGTTCGGGAGCTTCCTGTCGCCGCGCTACCAGTACGCGTCGAAGAGCGGCCATCGGGACAGGAGGCGCGGTCGCACCGACGGCGAGATCCCACCGGTCCCGACGAAGCGCACCCCCCACCCGCTCGGGAAGGATCGCCTCGGCGTCGTCGTGGTCACGCCCGACCCCGTGCAGAACCCACCGCCGTGGCCGGCCGCCGTCTACGGGCCGGGGTTCACGCGCAGCTACTACGACACCTTCGTGAGCGCCGACTACAACGCCTCGCGCGGGATCGTCACGGTCGCGACCGACCCGGCCGGGCACGGCTACGGATCGCAGAGCAAGACCACGGTGACGAGCAACGGCACGTCGACCACCTTCAAGAGCTACGGCCGCGGACGCGACCTCGACGGCGACGGCAAGATCGGCGACGGGCTGAACGACGGCGTGGGGCCCACGGGGCACTATCCGAAGAAGGGCAAGGAGCTGCCGTCGCACAAGCCGGTCGACGGGCTCCGGTCGGGTCTCATCCAGACCGTGGTCGACAACATGGTGCTCGGGCGGGCGCTCAAGGCCGGCCTCGACATCCCCGGCGTGGGCAAGAACCTCGTCGACCCGAAGCGGATCATGTACTACGGGATCAGCTTCGGCGGGATCTACGGCACGATGCTGATGGGCACCGACCCGCTCTTCCACCGCGGCCTGATGAACGTCCCCGGCGGCCCGATCGTCGACATCGCCCGCCTGTCGTCGTTCCGCGGCGACCTGGCCACCCAGATCGGCCGCTCGCACCCGAGCTTCCTCAACGGCGGGCCGGGGCGGAACGGCTTCACCGAGGACCTACCGCTGCGCAACGAGCCCTCGCGCGTGATCACCCACGCCGGGGCGTTCGAGCTCCAGGACCTCTTCGCGCAGTCGAACTGGTACGAGCGCAGCGGCAGCCCCGAGACGTTCGCGCCGCGGATCCGGCTGCGGCCCGGCTCCGCGTGGGCCAAGCACCCGAAGGACGTGGCCTTCCAGACCGCGTACGGCGATGGGACCGTGCCGAATCCGACCGCGGGCACGCTCTACCGCGCGGGCCATCTGTTCGACCGGGTCGTCTACTACCGCAACGACAAGACCCCGACCTTCGACTCCGACCCGCACGGCTGGCTGGCCGACCCCACGCTCGCCGGGCGCGAGTCAGGTCAGCAGCAGCTCGGCCTGTTCCTCGACACGGGGGCGCTCACCAACACCAACCCGGACTGGCTCGAGGTGCCGATCGCCAACCCCGGCAACCTCGAGTGCCTCCACTACCCGGACCCGCAGACGGGACAGGAGCAGACGCGCGTGGCATACCCCGCCAGCGGTGACTGCCCGGCGCCGCCCCCGCACCGCTGATGGCGAGCGTCGAGACACTCAGCGGGCCGATCGGCGTCGAGGAGCTCGGTCTCACTCTGATCCACGAGCACTTCTTCTCGCGCGACGAGGCGATCGCATTCCAGTGGCCGCACGTGGTCGACGACGAGCAGGAGCATGCCCTGGCGATGGAGGCCGCCGAGGCCGTGAAGGGGCACGGCGTGAAGACCGTCGTGGAGCCCACCGCGATGTTGCTCGGCCGCGACGTCCGCCGCTCGGCCCGCCTGGCCTCGGAGAGCGGGCTCCAGATCGTCGCCTGCACCGGCATCTACACCTACGACCACCTGCCGCAGTTCCTCCTGAACCGCGACGAGGACTTCATGGCCGACCTCTTCGTGCACGACATCGAGGAGGGGATCCAGGGCACCGAGATGAAGGCGGCGTTCATCAAATGCGCCGCCGACGAGCCCGGCGTGAACGAGCGGATAGAGAAGATCCACCGCGCCGCCGCGCGCGCGAGCCTGCGCACCGGCGCGCCGGTCATGGCCCACTCACGGCCCGCGTCGGACACCGGCCCGCGCCAGGTCGAGATCCTGCTCGACGAGGGCGTGGCGCCGGAGAAGATCCAGATCGCGCACACCGGCGACACCGACGACCTCGACTACATCGAGCGGCTGCTCGACAGGGGCGTGTACGTCGGCATGGACCGCTACGGGCTCGACATCTTCTGCCCGACCGACCGCCGGAACGCGACCGTGATCGAGCTCCTGGGGCGCGGCCATGCCGAGCGGATGTTCCTGGCGCAGGACTTCGACATCCCGATCGCCGCCGGGCTGGACTGGTACCCGCCGCAGATGGTCGAGATGTTCCAGGAACAGGGGCTCGCCAACGACTGGAGCATGACCTTCCTGTTCGAGACGGTCATTCCCACGCTGAAGGAGCAGGGGATGACGGACGAGCAGCTCGACACGATGATGGTCGAGAACCCCAGGCGCTGGCTCGGGCGCTGAGTCGGCCCTACGTCAGTCGGGCACGGCGTAGATGCTCCCGCCCTGCTCGACCACCCGGCGCGGGGCGAGGCCCTGGGGAGGCGGTCCCGACTGGACCGCTCCGGTCTCGGCGCTGAAGACCCCGCCGTGGCAGGGGCAGACGATCTGCCCCCCTTGGTAGCCGACCTGGCAGCCCGCGTGCGTGCACACCGCGCTGAACGCCCTGACCTTCCCGCTCGAGTCCCGGATGAGGATGTCCGCCTGCCTGGTGGAGGGGTCGGTGTAGGTCGCCGCCTGGCCCGCGGGCAGGCGGCTCGACGGCCCGAGCCGCGTCGCGCCGGGCGGGAGCGAGGCGCTCCGGCGGGCGGGGTGATGGGTCGCGGGGGCCGGCTTGGCCGCGGCACTCCGGCTCGTAGGCCGTGAGCCGCTGCCCGACAGGCTGGCCGCCGCCGGCCTGTACGAGCCCTTGACGAGCGCCGAGATACCGCCGATCGCCAGCGCTCCGAGGCCGGTGAGCCCGGCCGCCTGGGCGAGTGCGCGCCGCCGGGTGACGGCCGCCTCCGACGCCGACGGCCGTCGTCGCGGGCCGCCGTGCACGCGTGACACGTCGGCCTCCCAGGCACCCGCGAACCGCCTCCATGCCCGCGACCAGGGTGGGCTTCCGATCGTCCACCGTTCGACGGCGTGGTCGAGCGCGGGTTGTCCCGTCGCGCCGGTGAGCACGAACGGGAGCCACGCAAAGACGAAGACGATGTCGGAGCCGAGGAAGTAGGGCGACGTGTGCCAGCTGTTGGTGAGGAAGAGGACGAGGTTGAGGCCGAGGCCGCCGGCCGCCGCAATTTGGGTGAGGAGGCCGAGGAGCGCGAGCAGTCCGATGGCGATCTCGATCAGCGCCACCGCCGTGCCCGCGAGCTTTGGGTGCGGGATCGCGAACGTCCGCAGGAGGAACCCGCCCGGCGTCCCGTGGGCGAAGCCGCGCAGCTGCGTCCCGATGTAGGTGGGCGCGCCGGGGTGCAGGTAACCGGGGTCGCTCAGCTTCTGGATGCCCGCGTAAACGAAGGTGCCGCCGAGGAACAGCCGCAGCGGGGTGAGCGCGGCGCCGGGGGAGCTGACCACGCGACCACTCTTCCCGCCGCTTCTGAGCGGCGGCTAAAGGCGCTCGGCCTGTGCTCTACGCGCTCGTGATGCTGCTCGAGAGTGCCGGAGCACCCGCGAGGGTCTGGAA
>JAXDHW010000341.1:0-2918 GCA_034664365.1 Thermoleophilaceae bacterium | reverse complement strand
CGCGGCGTCGGCCGCGAGGACCTGATCGAGCACCAGTTCGACAGGCCTGGCACCGACGCGCACGCCGAGGTCGAGCGGATCTTCCTCGAGCGCACCCGCGGCGAGTGGCAGGCGTTCGCCTCCGAGCACGACTGCTGCCTCGAGCCCGTGCTCGACCTGGACGAGGCGCTCGACTCGGAGCTCGTCCGCGCGCGCGAGATGGTGGTGGAGCTGGAGCAGCCCGGTGCCGACCGGCCGGTCCGCCAGCTCGGCGTCCCGATCAAGCTGAGCCGCACGCCCGGCGGGGTCCAGGGTCCGGGCCCCGCGCTCGGCGAGCACACCGACGAGGTGCTCGCGGCGCTCGGCTACTCGGCCGAGGACGTGGACGCGCTCAAGGAGTCGGGTGCGGTGGCCGGGCCGGCGCCCTCGGGGGCGCGCGGAAGCTTCATGTCGTGAGCCAGAACGGGCTCCTCAAGATGAGCCAGCTCGCCGAGGCCAGCGGGGTCAGCTCGGGCACGATCAAGCACTACCTCCGCGAGGGGCTCCTGCCCGAGCCGGTGCGCACGTCGCGCAACATGGCCTACTACCCGCCCGACTTCGTCGATCGAATCCGTCTGATCAAGCGGCTCCAGGAGGAACGCTTCATGCCGCTGCGGGCGATCAAGCGCGTGATCGAGCGCGCTGCGGAGGACGAGAAGAGCCGCGTGTCGGCCGCGGAGCTCCGGCGCCGCCACGAGATCCCACGCGAGGTGCTCGAGCGGCTCGTCGAGCTTGAGGTGCTCACGCCCACGAGTCGCGGCTACGCGCCGTCGGACGCGAAGATCGTGGAGGCCATCGCGCGCTTCCGCGCCGGCGGCTACGACGAGCGGATCGGCTTCACCGTCTACGACACGCTGCGCTACAAGCGCGCGCTCGAGGCCCTCGTCGAGGAGGAGGTGCAGGTCCTGATGGAGCGGCTCGGCGACATGGACACCGACCGCGCGGTCGAGCTGATCGAGGACGGCTCGGAGCCGCTACGCGACCTGATCGCCGCCCTGCACCAGAAGCTGCTCGTGGCGGAGATGAAACGCCAGCGCGGCGAGCGCGGCTAGCCGGACCGGCGCGGGCCGACCACGTCACCAGCGCACGTCGTGCCACTCCATCACGCCGCGACCCTCGGCCAGCTCGAGGCCGCCGGGAAGGGTGCCCGAGAACTCGCCGAACGGCTGCCGGTATGCGCTGCGGACGAGCAGCCGGTTGGTTCGCTCCGCCCGCTCGGACCAGGGGTCGAACTCGAGCACGTCGCCCTCGGCGAAGCCGACCCGCGAGAGGTCCTCGGCGATCTCGACCGGACCCGGCTCGAACGGCGTGCCGTCCACCCACACGGCGCGCTCCGATCCCTCCGGCGCGTCGTTCACTCCCGCGACCAGGTTCCATCCCACCGTCCGCCCGTCGGTCAGGCGGCCGGCGCCCGCCACCCAGCGCCACACCGTGTGCCGCTCGTGGTAGCCGGCGGTGTCGTCGACGGCGCCGAGCGCGTCGATCGTGTGCGTGCGGCCACCGACGAGGATCTCGCCGCGCACCGGCACGCCGGCCTGCTTGCGCGTCCACACGTAGCCGGAGCGCCCGTTGGGATGCACCGTCTCGATCCCGCCCGACTCCTCGACCTCGAGCTCGATGCGGACGCCGTCCCGCTCGACCGTCGCCCGCGAGCCCTCGATCCGGACGCCGCCCGCGCCCGTTGTCGTGCGCGTGACGATCGGCCGGCCGCGCTCCGCCACGGCCCAGAAGCGCTGTCGCGCCGGCCCGATCCGCACGTCGCAGACGCACGCCATCACGTCCTCGGCGTAGGCGCCGATGTAGCGCCAGCGCTTGAGCGGCCGGCCGCGGCGAAACAGCGGCATGCGCTGGGGCGGAACCGGCTCCATGGCGACGCAGCCTAGGCGCCGTGGCACCTAAGTACACTTGGATTGACTGGTCAGTCAACGGCTGGGAGCGGACCCGCCGGGGACGCCACCACGGGGATGGACACATGCGTGCAGGGGCCGTTCAGCTCAATTCCACCCACGACACCGACCGCAATCTCGAGACCGCGGATCGGCTGACCCGCGCGGCTGCGGCCGACGGCGCGGAGCTGATCGTGCTGCCCGAGAAGTGGAACCTCCTCGGCAGCGACGAGCAGACCCTCGCGGCCGCGGAGCCGCTCGACGGGCCGGCGATCGCCTGGGCGCGCGCCACCGCGCGCGAGCTCGGTATCGACCTCGTGGCGGGCTCGATCGCCGAGCGCCACCCGGGTCGCGACAAGCTCTCGAACACGTCGGTGCACGTCGGGCCCGACGGCGAGGTCAGGGCCGTCTACCGCAAGATCCACATGTTCGACGTGGTGGTCGGCGGCGTGGAGTACAGCGAGTCGTCCACGGAGGACCCGGGCGACGAGGTGGTCCTGTCGGAGACCGCGGATGGCGTTCCGCTCGGCCTGACCATCTGCTACGACCTCCGCTTCCCCGAGCTCTACCGGATTCTGGCCGTCCGCGGGGCGCGCGTGGTCGCTCTCCCGGCTGCCTTCACCAAGGTCACCGGCGCCGCCCACTGGGAGATCCTCGTGCGCGCGCGGGCGATCGAGAACCAGGCGTTCGTGGTGGCCGCCGACCAGGTCGGCCGCTCGGGGGACGGCAAGGAGAGCTTCGGTGGGTCGATGATCGTCGACCCGTGGGGCGAGGTGCTGGCGCGCGCCCCCGACGAGGAGTGCTTCGTGACCGCGGACCTGGACCTGGAGCGCCAGGAGCGCGTGCGCTCCGAGCTGCCGAGCCTTGCCAACCGCGTCCCGGACGCCTACCGCTGGCCCGTGGAGGCGCACGCCTGATGGCCGGCCGCGCCAGCGACGGCGTCGACAAGCGGCGGCTGATCCTCGACGCCGCGATCCGCGTGTTCGCGCGCAAGGGGTTCCACCACTGCCGCGT
>JAXDHW010000323.1:0-18890 GCA_034664365.1 Thermoleophilaceae bacterium | reverse complement strand
GCGGTCCGGCTTGTTCTGTGCCCAGCTCCAGATCGAGGCGAGGATCCGGCCGTCGCCCGGTAGGAACTGGTCGAAGCCGAAGAGGTTCACGCCGCAGCGGGTCATGGCGGCCACGCGGTTGGGGTTGAGCAGCTCGGCGTCCTGGTCGGCCGGCGACCAGGTCGGGTCGACGGCCGCCGAGACGAACGTGCTGTCCTCGTAGTAGCGCACGAGCTTGCTGTCGTACACGCCGCGCGCGTACGTGGCGTCGCAGGTGGGGAAGGGGCGGTAGCGCGAGGTCGAGCCGCTCTCCACGTGCACGTCGTCCCAGCCGAAGACGTCGGATGCCCAGCCGCTGCGGCAGTTGCCGACCAGCACGACCTGTGCGTGGCGCCCGCGCACGTCGTCGCGCGAGATCCCCAGGGGCAGGTCGGCGCAGCCCTTCTGGCCGACCTGCGACTGACTCGGCCTGTAGATCCTGCTGCCGAGCACCTTGTCGAGCACGCTCACGGTCTCGGCGTAGCCGGCGGGGTCGGCGAGGTTGTCCTCGAGGTAGAGGAGCACCACCTCGCTGGGATGCGACTTGAGCCAGGCTGCCACCTCGGGGAGGACGTCGCTGAAGGGCCGCTCGTTGGTGCAGCCGAGATCCTGCTCGTCGGGGCCGCGGGCGTGGCAGACGACGACTCCGTTGGCCCCGCCGGCGTGGAGGTTCGGCACCCAATGGACGTCGAGCTCGATGGCGCGGATGTCGGAGTCGAGCTGCTGCGTGAGGGAGAGCTGCTGATTCGAGTCGGTCTTCGAGAGCGTGGGTGGGTCGTTGACGCTGTTGAACGAGTTGTGCGTGCCGAGCCACTGCGCGTCACCCAGCGGGAGGGCGTCGCCGAGCTTGGACTGGAACGCGGCGGCGCGGTGGACCCAGGTCTTCAGGTATGCGCTCACCACGTCGTCGCCCACCTGATGGCCGACCGGCAGCGTGCACGCTGCCGCCGGCAGACCGGCGCGGCGACACTCGGCGGCGGCACGCTCGGCGAGCTTCTGGAAGCCGATGCACGGCGCGGCGCTCGGACTCAGCCCGTTGCACGTGTCGTCGAGCGGCTGGGCGCCGGCGGGTCCCGCGAGCGCCAGGAGCGCAAGCGTCGCGACCGTCGCTGCACCGAGTCGGGCCAGTCCCCCCACGCGTCCATCGTAGGCGCGTTCGGTGTGTTTCGCTCCGGGTACAGAGGGGGCGTACCCCTGACGTACCCCTAGAGGAGGAGGAAGTATGAGCACGGAAGCCATCATCGCCGTGGCGGTGGGAGTTGTCGTCGTGGTGGCGCTGATCGTCGCGCTCGCGAGGATCGGACGCGCCCGGCAGCTCGACTCGCGGCGCGAGAAGGCGGGCGAGCTGCGCCAGGAGGCGCAGACGCGCGGTCTGCGTGCGGAGCGCGAGCGTGCGACGGCCGACCAGCAGGCGGCGCGCGCGAAGCAGGCGCAGGCCGAGGCCGAGGAGAAGGCCGCGGTCGCGCGGCGCGAGGCAGCCGCCTCGCAGGAGCGCGCTCAGGTCGCCGATCGCGAGGGCAGGTTCGCCCGCGAGCGGCACGAGGAGGCGCTGTCGGTCGATCCCGACGTGGACGACGACGGGCGCGAGCCCGAGGCGGCCGGCGCCGGGCGGAGCGGTGGGTCCCGTTCCGACAGCCCCGATCGGGAGCAGCGCCGCTCGTAGGAGCGGCCGCGACGGCGCGGGGCGGACCTTCCCCCGCCCCGGCCGTCTGACGTTGGCATCGCGCCGGGCGCGAGCTCGACGCGTGGGTCACATTCCGTCGAAATATCCGACGCAAAGTGACCCACGCCACGTCGATCGTCTGATCGCCACGGTCGCAGGCGCGCTTGGACGTGAGCCCGGCGGCGGCGGCTAACCTTGGCGCCGCGAGCGCCCGTAGCTCAGCTGGATAGAGCGTCGGTCTACGGAACCGAAGGTCACAGGTTCGAATCCTGTCGGGCGCGCTCGGGAGCGTCCCTGGCTGTCGGCCGCTTCTAGTTCGGCGCCTTGAGCGTGACCTTGGCGGTCTTCACCACCGGTGTCCCGCCGAGAGCGTCGACCGCGCTCGTCCTGGCCTTCGCGCTCAGCTTCCCCTTCTTCTTCAGGAGAGCGAGGCCCTTCTTCGAGATCTTGACCTTCACGGTCTTGGTCTGACCGGTGGCCAGGTCGAAGCTCACGCGTCCGAGCTTGAGCGTCTTCGTCTGGCCGTTCTTCTTGACCTTGACGGTGAGCTTGAGCGTGCCCGTGCACTTCGTCACGGCCGCCATCGGGCACGCGAGCTTGATCTTCGCGACCTTCTTCTTGACGGTGGCCTTCTTGGTCACGATGCCGACGCCCGCGAACGCCGCCACGGTGGTGAAGGTCCTGTCCTCACCCTGCGCGGTGCCGTCAGGATTGGTCACGACGAGCCGGTAGTGGTAGGTGGTGTTCTTGTCGAGCCCGGACAGGGTCGCCAGCGCAGCGACGTTGGCCGCGCCGGACCCGGCGTTCACGGCCGCCGTCTGCGACCCGTACGCGGCCGTCTTGCCGAACTGGAACCGGTAGGTGGTGGGGAGCTGGCCCGGGTTCGCGGCGCCCGCGAGGCTCGCGCCGGTCCTCGTGACGGCGCTCGCCGCGCCGGTCGCAGCGATCGGGAACGATCGCTCCACGGCGCCGAGATCGCAGCTCGTGCCCTTCGGGCGGCTGACCCCGCGTTGGTCAGTGGCCGTGGTCGAGCACGGGAAGCCGGTGGTGGCGGCGTCGATCGCGGGGCTGCCGGCGCCGAGTGACATGGTCCGCGTCGCCCCGCCGTTGTTGCCCAGCGCGCCGAGAAGGGGGTTGCCGTGCATGTCCGCTCCGCAGCTCGCGTCGTTCGGGAAGCTGATGCTGTGGCCGGAGAACGTGATCGCGCCGCCGCACTCGCTGCCCGTGTTGGAGGCGACGATGTCGTTGCGCATCGTGATGTTGCCCGCGCCGGTGATCCCACCGACGGTGCCCGGGAAGCCGGCCGTCGCCCCCGTCCCGCCCGCGCCCGCGCTGTTGCCGGCGATCGTCGCGTGAGTCACGGTGGTCGTACCGACGGTGCTCACGTCGATCCCGCCCGGAGTGCCGCCGCCCCCACCGTTGCCGTCCGTGCCCGTCGGCGAGTCGCCGCCGTTGCCGCCCTTGCCCGCGCTGTTCTGAGCGACGGTCACGTTGGTGAGGCTCGGCGAGGAGGCGCCTCCGAGGTCGAGGCCGGCCCCCGGACCGCCCGCGTTGCCGTTGCCGCCGGTGCTCGTGCCCGGCACGGTGGTGGAGGTGCCGCCGGCGCCCCCTGTGCCGCCGGTGCCGCCCTGGCCCGCGGAGTTCCCGCTGAAGGTGCTTTCCGAAGCGTTCATCAGTGAGCCGAAGCCGAGCCAGCCGCCCCCGGGTCCGCCTGGCCCGGCCAGTCCCCCCTGCGAGGGTCCGCCGGGGCCCTGAGCGGTCCCCGTCCCGCCCGGGCCGCCGCCTCCCCCGGCACCGCCATCGCCGCCGTTCCCGGCCGCGTTGTCGCTGATCGTGGAGTTGACGACCGTGGTGCTGCCGTCCTCCTGGTCGATGCCTCCTCCGCTGCCGCCGAACACGGCCTGACCGCCGATCGACGCGCCGCCCGCGCCGCCGCCCGTCGACGTTCCCTGACCGCCGGTGCCCCCCGTGCCGCCGGCCCCGCCGGTCCCGCCGTCGCCCGCGACGTTGTTCGTCACCGTTGTCCGGGTCAGCGTCAGCGTCCCCTCGTTCTCGAAGATCGCGCCGCCGCCGCCCCCGAAGCCGCCCTGGCCTCCCTGGCTGACCGCGCCGGTCCCGCCCGCCGCCGCGGTGGCGCCGGTCCCGCCGACGCCGCCGGCGCCACCGGTCCCGCCGGCGCCGGCGAAGTTGTCCGTGAGCGTGCTGTCGACGATGTTGACGGGATTGGACCCGAATGTCGCGATCGCCCCGCCGGTCCCCCCGGTGCCCCCGGTTCCGCCGCTGCTCGCGCCCGCCGCTCCGCCGCCCGCGCTGCCGCCGGCCCCGCCCGCGCCTCCGTCACCGCCGTTACCGGCGCGGTTGTCGACCAATGTGACGCGCGTGAGGGTGAGAGCGGTCGCATTCCTGATGCCGCCGCCGCTGTCCCCTACCCCGCCGGTGAGGCCTGTGCTCGGGCTGCCGCTGAGAGCGGACTGATCGCCTCCGGCTGCTCCGGCAGACCCGTTTTTTGCCCGGCCGCCCTGGATGGTGAGGTCGCGGAACTCCACGAACTCGCTCCCGTTCTGGAGCTCGAACACCCGATCGATGCCGTTGCCGTCGATGACCGTGTTCCCCTGGCCGCCGCCGATGAAGACCGCCTTGGTGAACACGTCGAAGTCGCCGGCAGCGTTGCTGCCGTCCGAGCCGGGGAGCGTGATCTTGTAGTGGTTCGGGCTCGCCGGGATCATGATCGTGTCCGTGACCGGGTTGTCCTCGCCCGCTGTGCAGTCGAGGCCGGGCCCGGTCGTGTTGTCGTTCGCGGCGCTGATCGCCTCTCGAAGGGAACAGCCCGAGCCGCCGATCGCGTCGGCGGTGGTGGTCACGTTGATCGTCGCCGCCGAGGCCGGGCCGGGGAGGGCGAACGCGAGGGTGACCGCCGCTGCGCCGGCGATGCGGGTGAGGAGGGCGATGCGTCGAGTCACCGAGAGGACCCTCTCGGAACCGCGCCACCCTGTCAAGCGCGCCCTAGTGGAGCGTCCCGTCGTACGGCCCGTTCCCGCCCGGAACGCCGGGGACGCCGCTGACGGTCCCGTTGCCGTGGGTGCCGGCGAGCCCGCCCGAGCTGCCGATCACCTCGAAGTGGGCGGTGAACGAGTTGGTCACGAAGCTTCCGGTCGCGACGAAGTTGATGACGAGACCACCGGCGCCGAGGACCCGGCCGTCGGCGCAGGTCGCGGTGCCCTGGAACGCCACGCGGTCGTGGACCTCGAAGGCACCGTTCTGGTTGTGGGCGACGACGCGCTCCTTGGCGTTGCCCACGCCGGTCAGGTTCCCGTCGAACACGATCGGATGCTCGAACGTGTCGACCTCCGAGTTGCCATGGACCGCGACCGTGAGCGTTCCGAAGTCGACGATGTCGCCCTCGAGAATGGTCCCGTGGATGCGGCACGGTGCGCTCGCGCCGGCCGGCGCGGGTAAGCCGGCGAGCCCACAGACCACCAGCGCTGCGCCGGCCAGCATCCCCCCGCGCCGAGCCTTTCGGTTCCCGAGGTTCCCGAGCATGTTGCCCTCCGTCCTGTCGGGCAAGCAGCCGAGGTCGACCTTCCAGCAGAGCCGGGGTCACTTGCTTCGTTGCGCGCCGGTCCTCACTGGTCCCGGCAACGCCCGTCGCGACACTAGGCCGAACGGCGACCCACGTCAAGCGGCTCCCTGTTTCGGCTACCCGGCGATCGCCGTGCCGAAGAAGTTGGCACCGCCGGTGATGAAGTCCGAGCTCCACTCGATCGTCACGACCGCTCCGTTCGGCGCCCGGTAGTTCGTGTGACCGATCTGAAGGTCCGCCGCCGGATCGGTGACCTGGGTACCCGTGGCGGTGTTGATGATGTCGAACGTCTGACCGCTGTGGAAGGCCTTGTTGGCGTTGAGGTTGTCGGTGTCGTTGTTGCCGGCCTCGTTCAGCGCGCCGGTGATGATCGTGGCCGGGTTGGCCGCGGTGGCGGCGGTGGTTGCGACGACCTTGAAGCCGTCGGTCTCGTCGTTGCTCGCCGTGAGGGTCAGCCCCTCGAGTGTGAACAGCGTCGTACTCCCGGCGGGCGCGCGCGGGGCATAGTCGAACCTGCGCACCCGGAGCCCTCCGACGCGGTCTGCGACCGTGGAATGCACGGCCTTGGGCACCTTTCCGAGTGACGACTCGAGGATCTCCGCGCCCGTGAGCGTGTTCGTCTTGATCTTCTTGTGCCCGACGCTGCGCCCTACGAGGTTCTTGCCGTCGATCTGGGTCGCGGCATAGCCCACGCCTCCCAGGGCGATGAAGAGCGCCAGCAGCGCCACCACCATCGCGGGCGAGGGCCGCCTGAGAACGTTGCGCATCGCGAGCTCCTTCGAGGTAGATGGCCGGCGGCGGGCGATCCTAAGTCCATATGCCGGATGGGTCAACGCTTTGCCGGCGGTCGGCGCAGCAGCGCTCGCAGCGTCGATCCGTGCCGGTAGCCGACCAGCGGGGCGATCTGGTCGTAGCCGAGGTTGGTCGTGCGGCGAAGGTGGTTGGCGCGTTCGACGCGCAGTCGCTTGACGAGGTCGTGCGGGCTGAGACCGGTTCGCGCTCGGCAGTGGCGCTCCAGCGTGCGGCGCGTGGTGCCGATCGCGGCTGCCGCGTCGTCGATCGTGAGCTCTCCGCCGAGGTGGTCGCGAACCCAGTCCTCGAACTCGGTCACGAGCGTGTCGGCCACGGCGAGATGCCCGGCCGCGGCCGCGACGCTGATCGCCGGGCGCTCGTCGATGAGCAGGTAGCGGGCGACCGCGTCGGCCAGTTGCGGGCTGGCACGGGAGACGAGGCTCATCCCGAGGTCGATGTGGGCGAACGCCGCGCCGGCCGTGGTGACGGGCCCGCTGTGGACGACCATGCGCGACATGTCCAGCCGGACCTTCGGATAAAGCCGTCGGAACTCGCCTGCGAGCCACCAGGTCGTGGTCGCAGCGCGGTCGTTCAGCAACCCGGCATCCGCGAGCACGAAGGTGCCGGTGCATGCGGCGGCGAGCGCGGGCGGATCGCCCGTCCTTGCCAGCCAGTTGCGCAGGCGGCGGACGTGGGCGGACGCGAGCGCCTCGGACAGCGACGCCGGCGCGACCACCCCGAGGCCGGGCACCACGAGCACGTCCAGCTCGGCGAGCGCGTCATCGTCGCCGACCACGTGGTCCATCGCCAGCGTCAGCCCGCCCGCGGTCGTGACCTTCCTCGTGCTGCCGACCGTCCGGACCTCGATCCGGTCGATCGACGGGTCGACCGTCGCGCGCACCGCCTCCGCCGTGCGGAAGACGTCGAGAAGCGTGGTGAGGCCGGAGTCGAAGCACCCGGGCAAGGCGGTGAGACCGACGCGCATGTCGCAAACCGTACCGACCCCGTCGCACCTCGTACCAACACCGGATCTACGGTTCCGGTGGTGAGGGTCGAGATGCTCAACGTCGGGTGGCTCACCGCGGCCGCCGGCATCTGGCGCCGCGACGACGACCTCGACCGCCAGGTGCGCGTCCCCGTTCCGGCGTACGTCATCGAGACCGCCGAGCAGCGGATTCTCGTCGACACGGGCCTGCACCCGGCCGCCGTGGACGACGCTGCGCGCCACTACGGCACACAGGACGGGATCGGCCCGTTCCGACTCGAGCTCGATGCGAGCATCGGCGAGCAGATCGACGTGACCACGATCACCAAGGTGGTGCTCACGCACCTGCACTTCGATCACGCCGGAGGGCTGGCCCTGCTGCCGCCCTCGGTTCCGATCTTCGTGCAGCGCCGCGAATGGGACGCGGGTCGCGACGCGGCCGCGGTCACTAAGAACTTCTACCTCCCGGCCGACTACGGCACGGTCGGCGAGCAGATCGTGCTCATCGACGGCGACCACGACCTGCTCGGCGACGGATCGATCCAACTGCTCCTCACGCCCGGTCACACGCCCGGCCACCAGTCGGTCCGGGTCGGCGAGCGACTCGTCCTCGGTGCCGACGTCGCCCACTTCGCGTCCGGTCTCGACGACCACCGGTTCCCGATCTTCGCCGACGACTTCGCCGCTCAGGCGGCGTCGGCCGACCGTTTGCGCGCGCTTCGCGATGCCGGCGCCCGGGTCGTGCCCGGCCACGACCCCGACGTCCTCCGTCCCGGGCCTGTAGCGGCCGGCTGACGCGCCCCAAGTCGCTACGGTCCACCCGTCGCCGCGAACGGAGTCATCCCGGACGGAAGCCAACGGCCTGTCGTCATCGGCGCGGGTCCGGCTGGCCTCACCGCGGGCTCCCTGCTCGCGCAGCGCGGCCGTCGACCGATCGTGCTCGAGGCCGACGACCAGGTGGGCGGCCTGGCCAAGACGATCGTTCGCGACGGCTACCGGTTCGACCTGGGGGGCCACCGGTTCTTCACGAAGTCGGCAGAGGTCGAGCGCCTGTGGCGCGAGACACTCGGCGACGAGCTGCTCGTCCGGCCACGGCTCTCGCGCATCTACTGGAACGGGCGCTTCCTCGACTACCCGCTGCGCCCGGCCGACGTGGTTCGCAAGCTCGGCCCCGTGGAGCTGACGCGCGCGCTCGCTTCGTACGCCGCCGCCACCACGCGGCACCGCGGCGAGGAGAAGACGCTCGAGGAGTGGATCTCCAACCGCTTCGGGCGCCGCCTCTTCGAGCTCTTCTTCAGCTCGTACACGCACAAGGTGTGGGGCGTCCCCGCGTCCGAGCTGCGCGCCGAATGGGGTGCGCAGCGCATCCGCGGGCTCTCGTTGGGGACGGCCGCGTACGACGCGCTTCGCGGCCGGGGTGGGAACGGCGACCTCCATTCGCTGATTCGGGAGTTCCACTACCCGCGCTACGGCCCCGGTCAGATGTGGGAGGCGATGGCGACGGCGACCGTGCGCGCCGGAGGCGAGCTTCGGCTGGACGCCCCGGTCGAGCGCCTGCACGTCGAGGACGGCCGGGTGAGCGCGGTCGAGGTGGGGGGCGAGACGATCGCCACGGAGCAGGTGATCTCCTCGATGCCGCTGCGAACGCTCGTCACCGCCGCCGACCCATCACCGGATCCGACCGTTGTCGAGGCGGCGCGCGGCCTGCGCTACCGCGACTTCCTCACGGTCGCCCTGGTGCTGAAGGACCGCGACCCGTTCCCGGACAACTGGATCTACGTGCACGACGCGGACGTACGCGTCGGCCGGATCCAGAACTTCCGCTCGTGGAGCCCGTGGATGGTGCCGCGCGAGGACCGCGCGTGCGTCGGGCTCGAGTACTTCTGCTTCGAGGGCGACGACCTGTGGCGGATGGACGACGCCGCACTGGTCGAGCTGGCGACCGCCGAGCTCGAACGCCTCGGGCTCACGCGGCCCGGCTGCGTCGAGCGAGGCTGGGCGGTGCGAGTGCCGAAGGCGTACCCCGTCTACGACGCCGACTACTCGGCGCGGCTCGCGACCATCCGCTCCTGGCTCGACTCGCTGGAGGGGCTCCAGCAGATCGGCCGCAACGGGCTGCACAGGTACAACAACACGGACCACTCGATGCTCACCGCGATGCGAGCCGTGGACAACGCGTGCGACGGCTCGCGACACGACCTGTGGGAGGTGAACGCGGAGGCGATCTACCACGAGGCGCGCGTGCCCGAGGAGCAGCCGTACCGCGACGCGCCCGAGACGCCCGCCACGTGGGAGCCCGCCTACCTCGCGGACGAGTGAGGATCACAGCGGTCGTCCCCGCGACCAACGAGCCGGCCACGCTCGCGGCGTGCCGGGCCGCGATCGCGGCGAGCGACGACCCACCCGACGAGCTGATCGTGGTGAGCGATCCGGCCACCGGCCTCGCCGCCGCCGCACGCAACGCCGGCGCGGCGAGCGCGGCGGGTGACGCCCTCGTGTTCGTGGACGCCGACGTGGCCGTGCACCCGGACGTGTTCACGCGCATCCGCCAGACCCTGCGCACGCGGCCCGAGCTCACCGCGCTGGTCGGCTCCTACGACGACGCGCCGGCGGCGGGCACGCTCGTCTCGTCGTTTCGCAACCTGCTTCACCACCACGTCCACCAGCAGGCCGCGGGACCGGTGGCGAGCTTCTGGTCCGGCCTCGGCGCGATCCGGCGCGAGCCGTTCCTGGCGGCGGGCGGCTTCAACGCGGAGCAGCGCTGGCTCGAGGACGTCGAGCTCGGGATGCGGCTCGCGCAGTCCGGTGCGGTCATCGAGCTCGACCCGCTGCTCCTCGGCACTCACCTCAAGCGCTGGACGCTCGCCGAGATGATCCGCACGGACGTGCTCCGCCGCGGGGTGCCCTGGGTCGGGTTGATGCTGCAGAGCGGCCGCGTGCCGGCCGAGCTCAACCTCTCGTGGCGCCACCGCGCGGCCGCGACGGCCTGGCTGGGTGCTGCAGCTGCGGGCGTTGCACGCCGCCCCGCGCTCGCCGGCGGATGCCTGGCCACGGCCGCTGTCGCGAACCGCTCGTTCTACGCGCTGCTCGTGCGGCGGCTGGGCGTGCGGGGCGCGCTCGCCGGCTTCGCGCTGCACGGGGTGCACTACCTGGCCGGCGCCGTCTCCGTCCCGCTAGGGGTGGCGATGAGCGCTCGCGCGTCGCGCGGGTGACCGCGGCAAGGCAACTGCTCGGGCGGCACGTCGCGCTGTCGGGGTTCGTCGCGTTCGCGCTCGTGGCCGGGATCGCGCGCGTCGGCAACTACAACGCGCCGCTGGTCGGAGACGTGACCCAGTTCCTGTACGTCGGTGACATCGTCGCCCACGGCGGCACGCCGTACCTCGACGCGGCGTACAGCAAGGGACCGCTCACGGCGTTGCTCTTCGCCGCGATCGAGCCGCTCGCCGGTACGTCGACCGCGCTCGTGCGACTCTCCGTCGTGCCGTTCGCCGCCGCGGCTGCACTGGCGCTGGCCGGCTATGTCGCCCACTACGCCGGGCGGAGGGTCGGGGCGCTCGCCGGCGTCGGCTTTGCGGTGCTCTCCGGGCTGCAGCGGCTCGACGGCGCCGAGGGGAAGAGCGAGCAGTACGGGGTGGCGCCGCTGTACGGGGCGCTGTGGCTGGCCACGCGAACTGGCCGTTGGGCCGCACCCGGCGCGGGCGCCCTCGTCGGCTGTGCGGTGCTGATCAACCCTGCGTTCGTCCTCGGGGTCCCTCCCGTCGCGTTGCAACTCTGGCTCTCCGCGACGGGTGCCGTACGAAGACGCAAACTCTCCCTGGCGGGCGCCGGCCTGCTGGCGCCGGTCGCGCTCGCGTGCGCCTGGCTCGCGGCGGCCGGCGCACTCGACGACATGCTGATCCAGGTCGGCGGCCAGGTGACCGACGCGGTCCGGTCGGAGCAGACGCCGACCGCCGCGACGCCGCTCGCCGCGGACCTGTTCTCCACCCGGGTCCTTGGCCTGCCGCCCATGGTGCTCTGGCTGCCGGGCCTCGCCGGCTGCGCCCTGGCGCTGCGCGACCGGAGGCTGCGTCCCCCGGCCCTCGCTCTCGGCCTGGTGATGGTCGCCACGGCGGTGCGCGTGAAGGCCCCGACCTACAGCATCGACTACCAGTTCTATCCCGCCGTCCCGGCGCTGTGCGGCGCGATCGCGCTCGGCCTGGCGTCCCTCTCAGTGCTGAGCGCGCGCAGGCGGGCGCTGCTCGCCGCCGCGGTGCTCGCACCCGCCCTGTGGACGCTTGTCGTCCACCCCCAGATCGACCTGCTGGGGCGCGAGCCGGTGGACCGCGTCCCGCAGGGCCGCGAGGTGTACGCCGTGGGGAACTTCGTGCGCAGGCACACCACCCCGTCGCAGCGGATCATCGTCGCGGGCGGGCGCGCCGAGGTGTATTGGGTGGCGCGCCGGCGGGCGCCGACGCGGTTCTTCGACGCCTTCGGCCGCAACGGCGATCCGCACTATCCCGTCGAGCGCCGCCGCGACCTGCGCCGCCGGCCGCCCGCCGCCGTCGTGATCATGTCGACGGAGCACCTTCGAACGGAGCGCGACATGAAGCCGCTGATCCGCTCGGGCCGCTACGTCGAGGCCTACAGCGGGGCCGGCAGCCACGTGTGGCTCCGCCGGCAGCCGTAGCAGCGGCGCTCAGCGGAGCAGCTGCGCGACGGCGTCCCAGTTGCGCTCGTGGTCGCGGCCGAGCGTGAGCTCCCACACCTTCGCGCGCGCGAGGCCCGCGCCGCAGCAGGCCATGCGCGTGGCCACGATCCCGGTCTTGCCCACCACGTCGCGCATCCCGTGCTGCAGGATGAACTCCATCCCCTGGTAGACACCGACGCCGACGACCCCCTCCCGGAAGAGCGTCCCGACGGCGGCCCGGCGCGGGATCCGGACGAGTCCGGCGTCCCGTCCGAGCGAGCGGCGGCCGATGACGAGGTGGCGGAGCGGTCGCGGGGAGTCGTCGAAGCGGTCCGCCACGAATCCCGGCTCGAGGGCGAGCTTGGGATGGAACTCCATTCGCTCGATGCGCCGCACCTGCTCGGGCGGGACGCGGGCGGCGTCGGTGGTGTTGATCGCCATTCGCAGCGGGAACGGGTGCAGCCGTCCGCGCCGGTCGATCAGCGCGGTGTCCTCGGAGAGGATCCGGACCCGGTCGTCCTGGAGCGCACGCAGCGCCAGGGTGCTCTTGCCGCCGCCCGACGGCAGCATCACCGCCACCGCGCCGTCGCCGCCCGACAGCGCCAGCGAGTGCAGCCGCGGCAGACCCCGAGCGTCGAGGTGGCGGCCGACTCGCGAGAGGATGAAGTGGTAGACGGCCTCGTGCACGAGGTGTCGGTCCAGGCCCTGCACCAGCGCCCGGTCGCGGTCGCGCTCCACGACCGAGAGCGCGCGTCCGAAGTAGTCGACGAGCGTGCGGTCGGGCTGCTGGTAGACCACGTTGCGCGGCGTGACGAACGACGCGGTCACAGCGCCGTAGGCGTCGAAGTCGGGCGCGCGCCGCTCGACGACGATCTCGACGGCGTCCCCCGCGGGCGCCTCGGAAGGTCGCACGAACCACCAGAAGTCGAGCCGCAGCTCGTCCAGCACCTCCGGCCAATCGCCCCGCACGCGCACGGGGAGCCCGTAGAAGAGAAGCTCGAGATCCATGGCGGACGCGGCCCGCTCGGGGGCGGTCAGCGTGTCGCCATCGGCCACCGGCGCGATGCTAGCGTCCGGGCCTTGACCCGGCAGGCCACGGCGGAGCATCCGCACCCCGCGCCGTCGGCCCGCGCGGCCGTCGCGGCCCGAGGCGTCAGCAAGGCGTTTCGCCTCCCGCACGAGGCCCATTCCTCGCTCAAGCACCGCGCGCTGCACCCGCTGGCTCGCTCGCGCTTCGAGGTCCTGCCGGCTCTGCACGACGTGAGCGTGGACATCGCCGAGGGGGAGACCTTCGGCATCGTGGGGCGCAACGGGAGCGGCAAGAGCACCCTGCTCAAGTGCCTGTCGGGGATCTACCGGCTCGACAGCGGCAGAGTCGAGGTGCAGGGTCGCCTGGCGCCCTTCATCGAGCTCGGCGTGGGCTTCAACCTGGAGCTGACCGCGCGCGACAACGCGATCGCCGCCGCCGTGCTGCTCGGGCTTTCCCCGGCGGAGGCCCGCTCGCGGCTCGACGCCGTCCTCGCCTTCGCGGAGCTCGACCAGTTCGCGGACATGAAGCTGAAGAACTTCTCCTCCGGGATGACCGTGCGCCTGGCGTTCGCGGTGACCGTGCAGGTGGACGCCGAGGTGCTGCTCTTCGACGAGGTCCTGACCGTCGGTGACGAGGCCTTCCAGGCCAAGTGCCTGACGCACTTCGAGCGCCTCAAGGAGCAGGAGCGGACCGTCCTGCTCGTCACCCACGACATGGAGGCCGTGGAGCGCCACTGCGACAGGGCAATGCTGCTGAACGAGGGACGCGTGGTGGAGGTCGGCGAGCCCGCCGACGTCGCGCGGGCCTACCACGCCGTGAACGAGGGGCGGTTCGCGCCGCGCCCGGTGGTCGACCGAGCCGACGCCGCGCGCGACCCGTCGCGCCCCGCGCCGCACAGCTGGCGGTCGGTGCGGGCGGTCCTCGGGACCGATCCACGCCGCCTGCCGACGCTCACGCGCACGCTCGCGGCGGCGCAGTTCAAGGTCAAGTACCTCGACGCGAAGCTCAGCTACCTGTGGGTGATCATGGGGCCGCTCGCCCTCTTCGGGATCCTCTACTTCGTCTTCACCCGGGTGGGGAGCTTCGACAAGGGCGTGGCGCACTATCCGCTCTATCTGTTGAGTGGACTCGTGCTGTGGATGTACTTCGCGGAAGCCACGAGCACCGCGGTCATCTCGCTCGTGCAGAACGAGTCGTTGCTACGGCGACTGCCGTTTCCGAAGCTGGCCGTGCCGCTGTCGGTGGTGGCCATGGCGCTCTTCGACCTCTGCATGAGCGCGCTGACGGTGCTGGCGTTCATCCTCGCCGCGGGCATCGCGCCGCGCCTCGCGTGGCTCGAGGTGATCCCCCTGATCCTGTTCCTGACGCTGCTCGTGATCGGCGTGTCGATGCTGCTCTCGGCGCTGTTCGTGCGCTATCGCGACGTCGACCACGTGTGGGCCCTGGTCCGGCAGGCGCTCTTCTACGCCTCGCCGATCCTCTACGTGGCCACCGCGGTCCCCGAGAGCCTCAAGCCGTTCGCGCTGGCGAACCCGCTGGCCGCCGTCTTCACCCAGTTCCGCCACGCCGTGATCGACCCGGCCGCGCCCACGTACATCGACGCAGCCGGGGGCGTGGCGCGTGCGCTGATCCCGGTGGCAATCACGCTCGGGCTGTTCGCCGCCGGCCTGTGGGTGTTCTCGCGCGAGAGCCCGACCGTCGCCGAGAATCTGTAGTCGATGCTGCGCTTCGTCCAGCACCTCATGCTGCGCACGAACCGCGGGCCCATGCGGGCGCTGTGGCGCCTGGCGTACCGGATCGCGGCGCGCGGCTTCGCGGCGTACGTCACGCGCGGGGAGCCTGGCGCGTCCACCTACCTGCGCGGGACGCTGGCGAGCGGGGAGGCGCTGCCGGGGCTCGCCGACATCGACGTCGAGGTGGTCCTGTCCCCGTCCGCCGGCGCGACGGACGCCCGCGAGCGGGTGCGGGCGCGCTTCCGGCGTGTGCGCCGCGCGCTACCCGTGCTTGGCGACCTGTTGTTCGACTGGCCAAGCGTGTTCGAGCAGGACGACCTCGCCCGCGCGGCGTCGCAGACGATCTTCACGTACGGGCTCGATCGCACCCCGCCGGCCGCCGCCTACCTCGGCGCCGACGTGGACGCTCACAGGACGCGTCTGCTCGAGCGGCCCGAGCTCTACGGCCCCGCCCACGCCTGGAAGCGGTTGACCGGCCCGGCCCGGCCGCTCCCCGAGGCGCCGCACGACGCCGACTCCCGGCGGCTCGCCGCCTGGCTCGAGCTGCAGAACTGGTGGCGGTGGGCGTTCGACGCCTGCGTGCACCCGCACCGGCCGCGCACCGCGCACCTGTGCGTGAAGCTCGTGGCGGAGCCCGTGCGCGCGTGGCTGTGGCTCGTCGACGGTGAGCGCGCCGGCGGGCGTGTCGCGGCGCTCGAGCTGGGGCGCGAGCGGCTGCCCGAGCACGCCGCCGCGTTCGAGCGCGCGCTCGACCTTTACGCGGCGCTGCCCGCCATGCCGGAGCCGCCGCTGGCCACGATCCTGCCGGACTTCCTCGAGCTCTCGGAGCGGCTGGGCGGGGAGATCGCGCGCCGGGTCGAGCCCGCGGGTTTCACTGAGGTGCGCCTCACCGACACCGAGCCGCGGACGCTCGCGCTCGCCCACGGGCGCTGGCGGGGTGAGGAGCCGCTCGTGCCGCTCGTCGACTGGCGGGCGCTGGTGGCCGGCCAGGGCGAGCCGGACGAGGCGTTCGCGATAGTCGAGGGCGACGCGTCGGATCCCGCGGTGCTCGCAGCGTTGGCCACCGCGCAGGACCGCGGGCCCTATCCAACGCTCTGCACTCACGGGTTGATGCTGCGCCCGGCGCCGATGGGCGGCCGCCAGACCCTCCGGGCCGCGCAGTGCGCGGCGACCGATCCGGTGTCGTTCGCGCTGGCGGCCGGTCGGTCGACCGCACGCTTCCCGAATGTCCGGGGCTGGTCGATCCAGGACACGGCCCGGCGCGCGGTCGCAGAGCACGCCGCCTGGCTGGCGGCCCGGAGCGGACGATCGCTCGACCGCGACTTCGCCGCGTTCGCCGTCGTGGTCACAGCCGCACGCGCCGGCCTCGTGTGGGGCAGCGTCGAGGCCGGCGAGCCCGAGTTGCCTGTGACCGTGGACGCGACGCTCGAGCTGCTGGGGGCGTCGGAGGCGGTGCGCGCGAGCTACCACGAGCACGCCGTGAGCTGGGTGCCACCCGACGCGCGGCTGGTCGAGGAGCTGCGAGCGGCGGTCGAGCGATTGCCGGCCTACGCGGGCGAGCGGCGAACCCTCGCGCCCGCGCCGTGATCTCGGTGCTCGTGCCCAGCCGCGAGCGGCCCGGGCCGCTCGCGCGCAGCGTCGAGTCGCTCGGCGGCGGCCGCGACCTGGAGGTGCTCGTGCGTGTCGACGAGGACGACCCGTGCCTCGACGATTACCTCCGCGTGCCCGGGATCGAGCTGATCGTCGGCCCCCACCACGGATACGGCGCGCTCCAGCGCTACTACAACGAGCTGGCCGAGCGGGCGACGCGCGACTGGCTCTTCATCTGGAACGACGACTGCATCATGCGGACCCCCGGCTGGATCGACGTCGTGCGCCGCTACGACGGCAAGCTGGCCGTGCTCAATCCCGACACGAACCACGACAACTGGGCCATCGACATGAACGTGTTCCCCATCTTCCCGCGCCGGATGGTCGAGCTGATCGGCCACCTGTCGCTGAGCGCGCACAACGACAGCTGGATCGAGTTCCTCGGGCGCGGCGCCGGCATCATGGCCCGCGTCCCGATCGTGATCGTGCACGACAGGGCCGACCTGACGGGCAACAACGACGACGCGACGTACGCGCACCGGGAGATCGCGCGGGAGGAGTTCCACTCGCCTGAGATGGCCGCCCTGCGCGAGCGTGACATCCGCCTGATCCTCGACTACCTCGAGCGCAACCCGGAGGCGCGCCCCGACGTGGGAGCCGCCACGTGAACATCGGCTTCGTCGGCCTGGGCAAGCTCGGCCTTCCGGTCGCTTACGCGATGGGGAGCCGCGGCCACCGTGTGCTCGGCTGGGACGAGAGCGCAGAGGCGCGCGCGGAGGCCGAGGCGCGGCGGCTTCCGCCCGGCGAGCACGCGCCCGAGGGCCTGGTGCAGGGGTCGGACGTGAGCGTGGCGCCGCTCGAGGAGGTCGTGCGCGAGGCGGAGATCGTGTTCCTCGCCGTCCAGACGCCGCACGAGCCGGCGCTCGACGGCGCCACTCGCCTGCCCGACCACAGGAGCGACTTCGACTACTCGTACCTCGCGGCCGCCGCACGGTCCATCGCTGCCACGGCGGGCGCGCAGGGCGTGAGCCCCACGCTGGCCGTCATCTCGACCGTGCTGCCCGGCACCATGGAGCGCGAGGTCGCCCCCCTGCTCCCGGACGGGATGGCGCTCGCCTACAACCCGTTCTTCACGGCGATGGGCACGACGATCGCGGACTTCCTTGCGCCGGAGTTCGTCCTCATCGGCGTCGCCGACGAGGTCGGTGACGCTGACCTCGCCCGCTTCTACCGCACGGTCCACGACCGGCCGCTCTTCACGACCGACGTGCGGACGGCCGAGTTGACCAAGCTGGCCTACAACACGTTCATCGGGCAGAAGATCGTGTTCGCGAACACGATGATGGAGATCGCGCACAAGGTCGGCGGGAACGTGGACGACCTGACGGGGGCGCTCGCGCTCGCGTCGGAGCGGATCGTCTCGCCCCGCTACCTGCGCGGCGGGATGGGCGACGGTGGGCCGTGCCACCCGCGCGACAACATCGCGCTGAGCTGGCTGTCGGAGCGACTCGACCTCTCGCACGACATCTTCGGGGACATCATGGAGGCGCGCGAGCACCAGGCCGAGTGGTTGGCCGACCTGATCGCGGAGCGCGCGGACGGCCGGCCGGTCGTGGTGCTCGGCAAGGCGTTCAAGCCGGAGTCGCACCTCACGGCGGGCAGTCCTGCCACCCTGCTCGCAGCGATCCTCGAGGAGCGCGGCATCGCGTTCGACCACCACGACGCGCACGTGGACGGCGCCGGCCCGCCGATCGACGAGCGGCCGCCGAGCCTCTTCTTCGTCGCCACCGGCCACCGCGAGTACCAGGAGGCCAGCTTCCCGCCGGGCTCCGTGGTCCTCGACCCGTGGGGCTGCATCGCGGACCAGGCGGGCGTCGAGGTGGTGCGGATAGGGCGGCCGTGAGGGCGCCCTACAGGAAGACCACGCCGGAGCGGATGCTCCCGGCAACCCGGCCGGCCTGAAGAGCCGCATCGAGCGCCCAGCGCCCGCGCGCCCGCGGTGAGAACGGGGTCAGCGGCGCGGAGGCGACGAGCCGCCCGCACGTCCGCAGCAGATCGCCCGGCCGCGGCCGCGGCATGCCGCCGCCGACGAAGCGGCGGTAGAGCCCCGGCCCCGCCTGGCCGTAGGCGAAGCCCTGGCGCGCGAGCGCGCGAACGTCGGTGCGCAGCCGCTCGTGCGCCACCGCGCGCTCGGCCACCACCAGCCGGTGGCCCGCCAGCTGGGCCCGCCACGAGAACTCGATGTCCTCGCCCGCGCGCAGATCCTCGTCGAAGCCGCCGAGGCCGTGGAAGGTCTCCGCCCACACGCCGGTGTTCGTCCCGCTCGCGTGGACGAGGAAGCGGAAGCTTTCGAGCGCCAGCTCACGCGGGGGCCGCCGGTGCCAGGAGCGCGGAAGTGGCGCGTTCAACCGCTCGCTGTCGACGGCGCCGGCCACGATGTCGCCGTCCGCGGCCGCGGCCGCCATCTCGGTCAGCCAGTCATCGCGCACCACGTCGTCGGCATCGCAGAACGCGAGGAAGTCGCCCCTGGCATCCGCCGCTCCGGCGTTGCGGGCGTGTCCGGCCGATCGTGGCTCGCCGGCGTGGATCACGCGGCCGTCGGGCAGCGCCGCGACCCCGCGCTCGGCCACCGCCACGCCGCCGTCCCGCGATCCGTTGTCGGCGACGATCACCTCCCAGCGGCCCGCGTAGTCCTGCGCCGCCAGCGCCTCGAGCTGGTCCGGAAGGTGCTCGGCGTCGTCGAGCAGCGGGACCACCACGCTGATCAGGGCGGGAGCCGTCATGGACCGTGCCCTTATAGCACCGCGCCGACCTAGGATCTCCGGGCCTGTGA
>JAXDHW010000260.1:0-4578 GCA_034664365.1 Thermoleophilaceae bacterium | reverse complement strand
CGCGCGCTTCGAGGTCGCCGACGTCCAGACCGCGACGCTCCCGGCGCGGCACTTCGAGATGGCGTTCTCACGCATGGGGACGATGTTCTTCGCGAGCCCGGTGGCGGCGCTGCGCAACGTGCGCGAGGCGCTCGTCCCCGGCGGCCGCCTTGCGATGGTCGTGTGGCGGCGGCGCGAGGACAACGACTGGCTCTACCGGGCGCAGACGATCGTCGAGCAGATCGTGAGCCGCCCCGAGGAGTACGACGAGCCCACCTGCGGCCCGGGCCCGTTCTCGATGGCGGGCGCCGACACCACCAGCGACATCCTCATGCACGCCGGCTTCGTCGACATCTCCCTCCGCCGCTGCGACAAGCCGATCCTCGTCGGGCACGACATGGACGAGACGATCGACCTGGTGATGTCGCTCGGGCCGGCCGGCGAGATCCTGCGGCTCGCGGGCGACGCGGCCGCGCACCTGCACGGCCAGGTTGACGCGGCGCTGCGTGAGGGGCTGGCCGAATACCAGAAGGACGACGGCCTGTGGGGTCCCGCGTCGACGTGGATCGTCACCGCGGCGGCGCCGGCCGAGCCGGTCTAGGGGCGCCGCGAGCCGGGCGGGACGACGATCCTCGCACCGCGCGTGCGGCGGCGCTGCCGAGTGCGGATCAGCACGCCGCGGCGAGGCGCCCAGCGCGGGTCGCGGCGGCGGCGCCGGGGATGCCTCGCCTCCTCGGGATCCTCGTGGGAGAGCGCCCGGGACTTCCCGGCCGCCACGACGGCGAGGGCAACGATCAAAAGCAGTGCGCACAGGGGTACGAGCGCAAGTTCCATTGAGACCTCCTGCCTGTAAAACGCGCGGGCGAGGAGGAGGTTGGGGCGATGGGCGGTGCAGGGCTCGAACCTGCGACCCCTTGCTTGTAAGGCAAGTGCTCTAGCCAGCTGAGCTAACCGCCCGGGCGGCCGAGCATAGCCTGGCGCGAATCCGCCAGGAGGTCCATTTCGCCGTCCGTAGTGTTGTGCACCACGTGAGTCGGAAGGGGATCACGGGACTGGTCGCGCTCGCGGCCGTGCTCGCCTGCGCGCTGCCAACGGTCGCCGCTGCCGAGCGGATCGCGCCGCGCGGGTTCTTCGGCTCCAACTGGAACTTCGAGATCACGGAGGCGTCGGACAACACCAAGCGCATCGCGTGGGATCAGATGGCGGCGGCGGGGGTTGAGTCGCAGCGGCTGCTGTTCGAGTGGCGCACCGCGCAGCCCGTCCCCCACGGCACGTTCGACTTCGCGGCGAGCGACGCGGACCTCGAGCGCGCCCTCAGGCACCGGATGGAGCTACTGCCGGTCGTCGCCGGCGCGCCGCGCTGGGCGCGGGAGAGCGACGCGCCCAACTCGCCGCCGTCGGACCCCAGTGATTACGCCGCATATCTTCGCGCGCTCGTCGTGCGCTACGGGCCGGTGGGCACCTTCTGGGCGGAGCATTCCGACCTCCCCAGGCGCCCGATCCGCACATGGCAGATCTGGAACGAGCCGTCGCGCAACTACCAGTGGACGATTTCGAAGGGCGAGAAGTGGGCGCCGGGCTACGGGGCGCTGCTGCGGGCGTCATACCCGGCGATCAAGGACGCCGACGCGGGCGCGCGGGTGGTGATCGCCGGGCTGCCGAACCGCTCCTGGCGGGCGCTCGACCGGCTCTACCGCGAGGGCCACGTCCACGGGTACTTCGACGTCGGGGCTGTGCACCCGTACACGCTGCACGACCACGGCGTGCTCACGATCGTGAAGAACTACCGCAACGTGATGCGCGACCACGGCGACGGCGGCAAGGCGATCCGCGTCACCGAGATGGGGATTCCGGCCTCGAAGGGCCGCGACGACTCAGACTTCCCGTTGCAGACCGACGACGCGGGGCAGATCAAGTTCCTCCGGCAGTCGTACAACGACCTCGTCGCCAACCGCAAGCAGCTCCACGTGACGCGCGTCAACTGGTTCACGTGGGCGTCGAGCTACAACGGCCACACCTTCGCCTACTCGGGGCTCGTGGCATACACGCCGGGCGGCGAGGGGGCGAAGTCGATGAGCGCGCGTCCCTCCCTGAAGGTCTACCGCCGTCTCGCCCGCCGCTACGAGGGGTGCTCCAAGGACAAAACGGGCGCCTGCACGGCGGCCCGCTGAGCACCTAGGATCCCGCGTCGATGAACGCCCGTGACTTCTGGCGCGCCGCGGCCGTCCAGCTCGTGGTCGTCGCGATCCCGTTCGCGATCCTCGGGCTCGCACTCCCGCACCACTTCTTCAAGGACTACGGCTTCGCGGTCGGGCCGGTGCTGTGGGTGGCGTGCTCGCTGGTGAGCGGGCGGCTGCTCGGACTGCCCATTCAGTTCACCCTATTCTGCGCGGCCGCGGGCGGGGTCGTGGCCGTGCTCGTCATGCTCGTGATCGGCCACGAGGTCGGGATCGCGGCGGGCATCGCGGTCTTCGCGGCCTGCGCGTCGGGCTACGAGCCGCACGCCGAGGAGCCGCAGCACGACGGCGGCGAGCGGCTCGGCGCTCAGTCCTCCAGGCCCTGACCGGCGAGCCAGGCGCTCACGTGCTCGGGCGGAGCGCCGTGCCAGGCCACGCGGACGGCCTCGCGAATCGTGGCCGCGTCGTCTGGTCCGCCCTCGGGCTGGGTGGAGAGGAAGAACGCGACGGCCCCGGCGACGGCGGCAGCGCCGCTCGTGCCCTCGGGATCGAGCCCCTCGACCGTGGTGCGCAGCTCGTCCCAGAGCGACGCGCCCAGCCCCACCGCGGCGCGGTCGTCATCCTCGTAGGCGATGAGCAGCTCGGGCGCGATCGCGTCGTGGCCGTTGGGATCGACGGTCGCCACGGCGCGGCGGACGACGTCGGACACGGAGAGAGCATCGATGGACTCGGGCAAGGGGCCTCCTGGGTGGTCTCGAGTTCGCTATACCCAGTCTCGCGTCCCGACCCTTCGGAGGCTTCGATGACCAAGCTCGACCAGCCCCTCAGCGACCAGTCCGCCGCCGGCACCCTGACGCTCGGCGGGGAGCTCACCGTCAGGCGCCTCGGGTTCGGCGCGATGCGAATCACCGGCGAGGGCGTCTGGGGCGAGCCCGACGACCGCGAGGAGGCGCGCGCGGTGGTGCGGCGCGCGGTCGAGCTCGGCGTGAACCTGATCGACACCGCCGACTCCTACGGGCCGGAGGTGTCGGAGGAGATCATCGGCGAGGCGCTGGCGCCCTATCCCGACGGCCTCGTGGTCGCGACCAAGGGCGGGCTCACCCGCTCCGGGCCGGGGCGCTGGGAGCGCGACGGCCGGCCGGAGCACCTGCGCGAGGCTTGCGAGGGGAGCCTGCGGCGGCTGCGGCTGGACCGGATCGACCTGTACCAGCTGCACGCGCCCGATCCGGAGGTGCCGTACGCGGAGTCGGTCGGGACGATGGCGGAGCTCCGCGAGGAGGGAAAGGTGCGGCTCGTCGGGGTCTCGAACGTGAGCGTCGCGCAGCTCGAGGAGGCGCTCGAGATCGTGCCGGTCGTGTCGGTCCAGAACCGCTACAACCTCGCCGACCGCGCGTCCGAGGACGTGCTCGAGGCGTGTGCGGAGCGGGGTATCGGCTTCATACCGTGGTTCCCGCTGGCGACGGGCTCCCTGGCGCAGTCGGGCGGCCCGCTCGACGAGATCGCCGAGCGCCACGACGCGACGCCGTCGCAGATCGCGCTGGCCTGGCTCCTCGCGCGCTCGCCGGTGATGCTGCCGATCCCGGGCACGGGCTCCGTGGCGCACCTGGAGGAGAACCTCGCCGCGGGCAACATCGAGCTCAGCGGCGACGAGGTCGAGGAGCTGGCGCGAGCGGCGGCGTCGTGATGCGCCGCCGCGCGGAGTAGGGGCGACGGGGATCGAACCCGTGTCCTCCGGCTTGAAAGGCCGGCGTCCTAACCACTAGACCACGCCCCCTGGCGTGGGCCAAGTCTAGGTGTGCGACTGACTCTTACGCGGACGCTTGCACGGCTGCGTGGTCGCCACGCGTTCGGTGGCGCCGTTGCCCCACCAGAACGCGACCGTGGTTCGCCAGTGACCGCGGCGGGGGCACCTGGGCGGCGTGGTCGCGTAGGCGCGCGTGGTGCCGCCGGATGTCCTGGTGTAGCGCGGCAGGAACGTCGAGGACTTGAGCTGAAGGATGTAGTCGTCGGCGCAGTGGCCGGTGGGCGACGCCGGGAAGCACGTGGTCGGGTTGAACTCGATCGAGTTGTCGGGGTGGACGGTCCCGCGCTGCACGGTGTAGCCCTCGGAATGGACCAGCACGATCTGCTCGTTGGTGTTGTTGAGGACAATTGCGTCGTGCTTGTAGTGGTCGAACAGGATGCTGCCCTGGGAGAACGGCACGTAGAACAGGCCCTCGACCTTCCCGCCGCCGATACGGCTGGCGGCCGGGCATGCATCCGGCCCCTGTACGGCGAGCTGCGCGTCGGTTGCGGTGCACCGTGCCGGCGCGCTCGTGTCGTAGCGCAGTCCCTTCGGCGGGTAGAAGACCATCCGCCGCAGGTACGGCGGGTTGCCCTTCGGATCGCCGGCGGCGTGGTAGCTCCCGCTCCAGCTGAGGCC
>JAXDHW010000258.1:0-2723 GCA_034664365.1 Thermoleophilaceae bacterium | reverse complement strand
CCTATCCGCACCCGGACGACGACGAGCGGCGCAGGATCAGCGACCTCGTGCGCTCCTGCCGCGAGTTCGGCGAGCACTACGACGAGCGGGCGGTGGAGGAGCGCCGCTGGATCGGCGACGACGAGATCCGCGAGCTCGGGGAGCGCGGGCTGCTCGGGCTCTACGTGCCGGAGGAGTACGGCGGCGCGGGGCTGTCGCAGACGGGCTACTGCCGGGTGTCCGAGGAGTTCGCGCAGATCGACGGGACGCTCTCGGTCGTGATGGGCGTGCACCAGTCGATCGGGATGAAGGGCATCGTCCTGTTCGGCAGCGACGAGCAGAAGGCGCGCTTCCTGCCGGACCTCGCGTCGGGCCGCAAGCTGGCCGCCTTCGCCCTGACCGAGACCAACGCCGGCTCCGACGCCTACGGGCTGGAGAGCCGTGCGGTGCGCCAGCCCGACGGCTCCTGGAAGCTGAACGGCGAGAAGCGCTACATCGGCAACGGCTCGCGTGCGGACGTGCTCGTGACGTTCGCCCGAACCGAGATCGACGGCAAGGACCGGCACACGGCGTTCATCGTCGAGAAGGGGATGGAGGGCTTCGAGGCCGGCCACCGCTACGACACGATGGGACTACGCGGGAACGACCTCCGCAAGCTCCACTTCAAGGACGTCCGGATCCCACCGGAGAACGTGCTGGGCGAGCCGGGCGAGGGCTTCCGCACGGCGATGCACATCCTCAACAACGGGCGGCTGTCGCTCGGCACGGGGTCGGTGGGCGCGTCCAAGTGGCTGCTCGACCGCGTGATCGCGCACGTGAAGGAGCGCCGCCAGTTCGGCCGGCCACTCGCGGACTTCGAGCTCGTGCAGGAGAAGATCGGCTGGATGGTGTCGTTCACCTTCGGGCTCGAGTCGATGGCGTACCTCACGACCGGGCTCGTGGACGCCGGCGTGCCCGACTACTCGCTCGAGTCGGCGATCTGCAAGGTGTCCGGCACCGAGTTCATGTGGTACGCCGCCAACCGGGCGCTCCAGCTGAAGGGCGGCGAGGGCTACATGCGCGACCAGCCCTACGAGAAGATGCTGCGCGACATCCGGATCTTCCCGATCTTCGAGGGTGCCAACGACGTGATGCGCGCGTTCATCGCGCTCTCCGGGATGAAGCCGTTGGGGGAGGAGCTGAAGGAGCTCGCGGACATCTCCCTGACGGAGCCGATCCAGACCGTCGGCGTGCTGGCCGACTACGTCGTCGGCCGGATCCAGCGCGAGGTGCGGCCCGACCGGGTCACGAAGGCGCATCCGGAGCTCGCGTCGCTCGCCGAGCCGATCACCGACCAGGTCAAGCGGCTGCGGTCGGTCGCCGAGTCGCAGCTGCGCGAGCACCGCGGCGACATCGCGCTGCGCCAGTTCCAGCAGAAGCGCCTGTCCGACGCGGTCTCCGACATCTATGGCCAGATCGCGGTGCTCTCGCGGGTCACCGCGATCTTCGACGAGCAGGGCGTGGAGCCCTCGGGCCAGGAGCGCTTCATCGCCGAGACGTTCTGCCCGCGCGCGGCGCTGCGGGTGGGTTCGGCCCTCAACCAGGTCGAGTCGAACGACGACGAGCGGATGACCGCGATCGCCAAGCTCGCCTACAAGCGCGGCGAGTACGGCTACGCGCTGTTCGACGACTAGCGATGCCGCGACTCCGCCGCCGTGAGCTGCTCGCGGCCGGTGCAGCCGGGGCGGCGAGCGCGGCGACTCCGGTCAGCGCGGCCAGGCGCCGGCGGCCGCCGCTCCACGACGTGGTCGTGGTCGGCGCCGGGCTCGCGGGGTTGACCGCCGCGACGAGGGTGCGGGCCGCGGGGCGATCGGTCGTCGTCCTCGAGGCGCGGCGGCGCGTGGGCGGGCGCAACCTCGACCACCCGCTCGGCGGCGGCGAGGTGGCCGAGATGGGCGGGGAGTGGGCGGGACCGGGCCAGGACCAGGTGCTCGGGCTCGCGAAGGAGCTGGGCGTGGCCACCTTCCCCGCGTACGCCACGGGCGAGAGCGTCTACTACCGCGACGGGCAGCGGCAGACATACAGCGGCGACATCCCGCCGGCAAGCCCGGCCGCACTGGTGGAGGTCGAGGAGGCGATCCTCCGCTTCAACCAGATGGCAGCGACGGTGGATGCCGCGACGCCGTGGAAGGCGGCGAGCGCCGGCCAGTGGGACGTTCAGACGGTCGCGCAATGGATCGCGGACAACCTGCACTCCGACGAGGCGCGTGACCTGGCGGGACTGGCGGTGCGCGGGATCTACGGCGAGGAGGGGGACCAGATCTCCCTGCTCGACCTGCTGTCGGCGGTCGCGGGCGTGGGGGGTGACTTCAACACGCTGATCGGCGATGCGCAGACGATCCGGTTCGTCGGGGGGCCGCAGCAGCTGTCGAAGCGGCTCGCCGCACGGCTCGGGGGCATCGTGCGGCTCCATTCGCCAGTGCTGTCGATCGAGTACGGCAGCCATAGGGACGTGACGGTCCACACACCGACGCACGCCTTCCGCGCGCGACGCGTGATCCTCACCCCGCCCAAGCCCGTCATCGGCGCGATCCGGTTCGTCCCGCAACTGCCGCCCGCCTGGGACCAGCTGCTTCAGCGCCAGCCGATGGGCTCGGTGATCAAGGTCAACGCGGTGTACAACCGGCCGTTCTGGCGCGATCAGGGACTGAACGGGACCGTGGTCTCGACCACCGGGCCGCTCGAGATCGCCTATGACAACTCGC
>JAXDHW010000246.1:0-3156 GCA_034664365.1 Thermoleophilaceae bacterium | reverse complement strand
GGCGCCTCCCACGAGATCCAGGGGAGGCGGACGAGGGTGCTCGGCCAGTGGAGCGGGGAGACGATCTTGGAGCGCATCGCCCCGAGCACCTGCTGCTGGCGCTTGGCCCGTGCGCGGTCGTCCTCGTTCGGCGCGCAGCGGTTCTCGCGCACGCGCGCGAAGCGAAGGGCCTGGCGACCGCTCAGGTGGTTGTCGCCCGCGTGGAGCTTGATCCGCTTGCCGCCGAAGCGGTTGGACTTCAGGCAGCGCTCGAGCGTGATGTCGATGCCGCCGAGCGCGTCGATCAGCTTGGGGAAGTTCTCGAAGCTGACCAGGATCACGTGGTTGATCCGGAGGCCGTTCCCCATGAAGCCCTCGACGGTCCTGATCGCCTTCGACGTGCCGCCCTCGGCGAACGCCGCGTTGATCTTCCCGACCCCCGGGACGTAGGAGTCGCGCAGGATCGAGAGCTTGCGGACGGTGCCGAAGCCGACGTGCAGCAGCAGGATGCTGTCCGAGCGCGACGGCCCGGAGGTGGTGGCGCCGGGCTCGCGTGAGCCCGCCGGCCGCTGGTCGGATCCGAGCACCAGGATGTTGCTCCCGGTGAAGAGGCTGCCGCCGCTCGCGAGCGCGGCCTCGCCCTCGCTGGAGATCCCCGGCGCGGTCTGGGCGCTGACCATGAAGATCACGAGCGACAGCAGGATCCAGCTGCCGATGGCGATCGCCGCCCACTTGAGGAAGCGGCGCAGGCGCGGCCGGCGCCGGGGCGGGCCGCCGGGCTGCGCCTGGGGCGCCGGACGCCGCCGCCGGAGCGCGTCGAGCGGGCTGCGCCCGGACGGGCGGAGCCGATCCGAGAGTCGCGGGCGAGACCGGTAGACGCGGTAGTCGGGCCGCGGCTCCCGGTCGGGAGGATCGGGGGGCACGGCTACGTGTATACCGTCAACGCATGTCGCCTCGCCGCGTGATCGGCATCGACACCGGTGGAACCAAGCTGCTCGGCGGCGTCGTCGACGAGGCCTTGGCGGTCCGCGACCGCGTTCACCGGCTCTGGCGTGGGGGTGACCGGCGGGCGGTGCTCGACCTGATGGTCGACGCCGTGGGTGAGGCCCGCGCCGCGGCACCCGAGGCGGGCGCGGTCGGTATCGGGGTCCCCGGTCTGATCGACAGCGCGACCGGCGCCGTCGGGTTCAGCACGCACCTGCCGATCGAGGGGCTGCGGTTCCGCGACGTGATGGAGGAGCGGCTCGGGCTGCCGGTGTTCGTCGACAACGACACGAACCTCGCGGCGCTCGCCGAGCAGCGGGCGGGCGCGGCCCGCGGCGCGTCGCACGTGGCGATGCTCACGCTCGGGACGGGGATCGGCGGCGGGCTCGTGCTCGGCGGGCGGCTCTACAGGGGCGCTCATGGTGCGGCGGCGGAGCTGGGGCACGTGGTGGTCGACATGGACGGACCGCCATGCCAGGGCAACTGCCCGAACCACGGCTGCCTCGAGGCGATGGCCTCGGGGACCGCGATCGGGCGCGAGGGCGCGGCGGCGGCGGAGCGCGAGCCGGACTCGGCACTTGGCCGCGAGCTGCGGGCCGGGCGCGAGATCACGGGCGCGCTCGTCACCGAGCTCGCGCACGATGGCGATGCCGTGGCACGCGGCGTTCTGGCGCTCGCCGGCGAGCGGCTCGGCGTGGGGATCACGTCGATCGTGAACGCCCTGAATCCCGAGGTGGTCGTGGTCGGCGGCGGCGCGATGGCGAGCGGGGAGCTCCTGCTCGAGCCGGCCCGCCGCGTGGTGGCCGAGCGGGCGCTGCCGCCGAGCCGCGACCAGGTGCGGATCGAGCGCGCCCATTTCGGGGACGAGGCCGGGATGGTCGGGGCGGCGATCCTCGCGTTCGAGGAGGGGCGGGTCTGATGGCGGCCGGTCGACTGGTGGTGTGTCCCACCCCGATCGGCAACCTCGAGGACGTGACGCTGCGCGTGCTCGCCGCCCTGCGCGACGCCGACGTCGTCGCATGCGAGGACACGCGGCACACGCGCACGCTGCTCGATCGCTACGGCGTGAGCGCGCCCCTCGTCTCCTACCACGAGCACAACGAGGAGCGGCGCGCGGCGGAGCTGGTGGACCGGATGCGGGCGGGGGAGGTCGTGGCCCTGGTCTCCGACGCCGGGATGCCGCTGATCTCCGACCCGGGCTACGTGCTCGTGCGCGCGTGCGTGGCGGCGGGGTTGTCGGTGGAGGTGCTGCCGGGGCCCTCCGCGGCGCTGGCTGCCCTGGTTGCGTCCGCCCTGCCCGCGGACCACTGGCGCTTCGAGGGCTTTCTGCCGCGGAAGGCCGGGGAGCTGAGGCGGGTGCTGGGAGGCGGCGCCGGCACCCTCGTCGCATTCGAGTCACCGCGGCGGCTGCCGGCCACGCTGCGAGTGCTCGCCGAGCTCGATCCGTCGCGGCCGGTGGCGGTCTGCCGGGAGCTGACGAAGGTGCACGAGGAGGTGGTCCGCGGGACCGCGGCCGAGCTGGCGGAGCGGTACCGCGACGCCCCGCCGAAGGGAGAGGTCGTGCTGGTGGTGGGGGCCGCCGAGGCGCCCGGCCCGTCCGCGGGTTCGCCGTCGGCCGAGGCGGTCGACGCCGTGCGGCGGTTGGTCGAGGCGGGGGCGAAGCGGCGCGCCGCGGCGGGGGTCGTGGCGGAGCTCACGGGTGAGAGCGCGAACGCGCTGTACCGCGCGGCCGTCGACCGCGCCTGACTCCTCCGCTCTTTCGCTGCGCCGCCGCGGCGGCTCTCGACCCGCTCCGCACCGGTCGTGGGTCACAGAACGCCACCACTCCGTGACAGAAGCGCTCCAGTTCGCACGGCTCCGTAACAAAGTGCGACGGAACTGAGACGACCTCGTCCGCGTTCCCGGCGACCGCACTTACCGTCGCCGGCATGAGATCGCTCACGCTCGTCGCCACCCTCATCGGATGCCTCCTGGTCGCGCCAACCGCGGGCGCCGCGTCGTCGTGGCGCTGGCCCGTGGAGGGGCGGGTCATCACGCCCTACCGCAACGGCGAGGACCCGTATGCCGGCGGCCAGCACCGCGGGATCGACATCGCCGCACCCGTCGGCACGCGCGTCGTCGCGGCGAGCGCGGGCACGGTCACGTTCGCCGGCGTCGCCGGATCGTCCGGTCTCACGGTCTCGATCCGCACCG
>JAXDHW010000223.1:0-4780 GCA_034664365.1 Thermoleophilaceae bacterium | reverse complement strand
AGCGGGATCACCCCCCGTCCATACGGGAAGGTCTACGGCGGCGCGCCCGGCGCGTTCGGCCCCGGCGACGTGTCCGGTCACGACCCGCGCGAGCGGGTCGACTGGAGTTTCGGGACCCGCTAGGCCGCGGCTGATGTTGCGCGGTGGAGGTGATCCACCGCGCGCCGCAGCACGCGCGAGACCTGCATCTGCGAGACGCCGATCCGTCTGGCGATCTCGGACTGCGTGAGGTCCTCCACGAAGCGCATCGCCACGATCGCGCGCTCCTGCTCCGACAGCTCGGCCATCGCCGGCCGCATCGACACGCCGTACTCGACCAGGTCGTAGCCCATCTCGTCGCGGCCGATCGTGGCGACGAGCGGATCGCGCGCGTCGTCGTCCCCACCGGTCCGCTGGTCGAGCGACTCGGCCTGGTACGCGGACGCGGCGTCCATCGCCTCGAGCACCTGGCTCGACTCGAGGCCGGTCTCCTTGGCGAGCTCGGCGGGGGTCGGCGAGCGGCCGAGGCTGCCGCTGAGCTGCCCCGCGGCGTTGGTCACGCGCAGAACGTTCTCCTGTAGGCCGCGCGGCACGCGCGCCGCCCAGGCGTGGTCGCGGATATGCCGGCGGAGCTCGCCGATGATCGTGGGGATCGCGTAGCTCTTGAACGACACCCCGCGCTCGGGGTCGTAGCGGCCGGCGGCGAGGACGAGCCCGAGATACGCGACCTGTGTGAGGTCCTCGAGCGACTCGCTCGTGTGCCGGTAGCGGGTGGCGAGACGGCGGGCGAGTGGGAGGTACTCGCGCACGAGGTCGTCGCGGTCAGATCTTGGAGAAGCTTGAACCACCAGGGAGAGCCCTTCGTTTTGGCTGCGGGGGACAGGTGATCCACCTGCCGACCGTCTGAGCCGGAGCGTGTCTCTTCCTGGGTACGGGCTGCGACCCCAATCGGGATTGCTCGCCACATTTCGAGTTCCCTTTTGGGGCTCGTGTTTAAACCATACAGATGGTGTGGTGTCACCCCTACGGGCAGGCCGAAGGCTCGGCTACGATCCGGGGCACCGCCGATGACCACCGAGATCTCAACCGACACCGCCCTCCAGCGCACCGATCCCGCCATCGCCGGGCTGATCGGCGACGAGGGCCGCCGCCAGCGCGAGTCGATCCGCCTGATCGCGTCCGAGAACTACGCCTCGCGCGCCGTCCTCGAGGCCACGGGCAGCGTGCTCACCAACAAGTACTCGGAGGGCTACCCCGGCAGGCGCTACTACGAGGGCCAGCGCTACATCGACCAGATCGAGGAGCTGGCGATCGAGCGGGCCAGGAACGTCTTCGGGATCGACCACGCCAACGTGCAGCCCTACTCCGGCTCCGTGGCCAACCTCGCCGTCTACCTCGCGTTCGCGCAACCCGGCGACACGATCATGGGGATGGGCCTGCCGATGGGCGGCCACCTCACCCACGGGCACACCGTTTCGATCACGGGCAAGTGGTTCCACGCCGTCCACTACGGCGTGGGCGCCGAGACCGGCCGGATCGACTTCGATGAGGTCGCGCGCGTCGCGCGCGAGGAGCGGCCCAAGCTGATCTTCTGCGGCGGCACGGCGGTGCCGCGCACGATCGAGTTCGACCGCTTCGCCGAGATCGCCGACGAGGTCGGCGCGGTGCTGGCGGCGGACATCGCCCACATCGCGGGCCTCGTGGCCGGTGGTGCGCACCCGAGCCCGGTGGGCCACGCGCCGGTGGTCACCACCACCACGCACAAGTCGCTGCGCGGTCCGCGCGGCGCGATGGTGATGTGCGACGAGGACCGCGCCGCGGCGATCGACAAGGCGATCTTCCCCGGCCTCCAAGGCGGCCCCCACGACCACACCACGGCGGGCATCGCGGTGGCGCTCGAGGAGGCCTCGCGGCCCGAGTTCTCGGACTACGCGCACCGGATCGTGGCCAACGCCAAGGCACTGGCAGGCGAGCTCTCCGAGCTGGGCTTCGACCTCGTCTCGGGCGGCACCGACAACCACCTGATCCTGATCGATCTCACCTCGAAGGAAGTCCCGGGCAAGCCGGCCGCACAGGCGCTCGACCGCGCGCTGATCGAGACCAACTACAACACCGTGCCGTTCGATCCGCGCAAGCCGTTCGACCCGTCGGGCCTGCGCATCGGCACTCCGTCGGTCACCACGCGCGGGATGGGTCCGGACGAGATGGTCACGATCGCGCGCATGATCGACCGCGGCGTGACCGCGGCGCGCGAGGACGACGAGGCCGCGCTGTCGCGGCTGGCGGACGAGGTCCGCGAGCTGACAAGCGCGTTCCCGGCGCCCGGCATCGACGTCTAGAGCACCCCCGGCGCTATCAAGCCATCGGCCGCGAGGCCGACACCTCTTGGTGAGGGCTCATGCCGCCGACCCTTGCCAAAAAGCAGCTTCGCAAGAAGCGTCAACGCCGCACGCACGCGCGGGCGCGGACGCACGCCAAGCGGCGGCGTGTGCGTGAGTACCGCGACGAGCACGTCGTCCAGCCGCCCACGGTCCCACCCAAGCCCGACCCGAAGCCCGGCGGTGGCGGCAAGCTTCCCCCGCCCCCCGACACCAACCACCGCAACGCCGAGCGGCTCCTCTGGCGCGCGGGCTTCGGTCCGCGGCCGGGCGACGTCGAGCACGTCGTCTCGATCGGGATCCCCGCCGCGGTGCACGAGCTGGTCTACCCGGCGGGCACGGCGAGGCTGATCGGGCCCGAGCCGTCGGACGAGGACGGCAACGCGCTGGCGCCGTTCGACGCCTGGGGTCACGACCACCTCTGGTGGCTCGACCGCATGGTGCGCTCCAACCAGCCGCTGGTGGAGCGGATGACGCTGATCTGGCACGACTGGTTCGCGACGAGCAACGACAAGGTCGGCAACCAGAAGCTGATGCTCGACCAGAACGAGACGATGCGCGCCGGCGCCCTCGGCTCGTTCGCCGGCCTGCTGGGCGCGCTCACCGTCGACCCAGCGATGCTCCTCTGGCTCGACGGGATCGAGAACCGCGCGCGCGACGCAAACGAGAACTACGCACGCGAGGTGATGGAGCTGTTCACGCTCGGCGCCTACCGCGGCTACGGCGAGGAGGACGTGCGCGAGCTCGCGCGGGCATTCACCGGCTGGCGCGCCGACTGGGTCGACGGAACGGGCTGGACCGACTTCCGCTACGACGCCCGCCGCCACGACACGGACACGAAGACGATCTTCGGCAACACCGGGAACTTCGACTGGCAGGACGGGGTGCGGCTCTGCCTCGAGAACCCGTACCACGCGTCGTTCTTCGTCACCAAGCTGTGGAGCTACTTCATCCCCACGCCCCCGGACCAGGCGACCCAGGCCGCGCTCCAGAAGCTCTACCTCGACTCGGGCCATGGGATCGCCCCCGTCGTCGAGGCGATCCTCAAGCACCCGGCGCTGTACGCGGACCGCGCGCTCGTCAAACCGCCGATCGTCTACAACGCGGGGCTCCTCCGCCGCTTCGGCCAGGGCGTCTCGACCTCGTCGTGGGCCTGGCTCGGCAACCAGGCCGGGCAGCAGCTCTTCTACCCGCCGAACGTCTCCGGCTGGGACGACTCGTCGTGGCTCGACACCTCGAGCTGGCGCGCGCGGTCGCTGATGGTCACCTACACGGTCCGCGACGACCACGTGGACCCGTGGGGCGAGCAGAAGTACGACGAGAAGGAGGACGCGGCCACCGCGCTGACGCGAGCGCTCAAGTTCGTCGGCAACCCGTACCTCAGCAAGGAGATGCGCGAGGCGCTGCTCGCGTTCGCCGGCTCCTGCCTGCCGAGCTCGATGGAGACGTGGGAGCGCTCGCCGTTCCGCGCGATGCGCCAGAACGCGCTCCGGCACCTGATCCTCACCTGCTCCGACTGGCAGGCGTCCTGACATGGCCTGCTGCAACGACTTCACGCGCAGCCAGCTCCTCCGCAACGCCGCGGCGGAGGCCGGCCGCGGCCTTCCGGCGGTCGAGCCGGGCATGCCCACGCCCGCGGGCACCGGCCTATCGCGCCGCTCGTTCCTGGTGCGCGGCGCCGGGCTCGCCCTCGCGGTGTACGGCGCGGGCCGGCTGGGCGCGTTCCAGGAGGGGGTCGCCTCCGCGGCGGGCGCTCCCGGTCGCGTGCTCGTGTCGATCTTCCTGCCCGGCGGCTGCGACAGCATGAGCGTGCTCGCGCCGGTGGGCGATCCCAACTACGCCGCGCTGCGCCCGACGCTCGCGCTGCCGAGCTCGGCCGGAACGGCGTTCTCCGAGGACGACCGTCTGCGCTGGAGCCCGTCCGCCGCCGGCCTCTCGACGCTGCACGGCGAGGGCAAGGTCTCCGTCCTCCCGGCGATCGGCTACGACCACCCCGACCAGTCGCACTTCACAAGCCGCCACTTCTGGGAGGTCGGCGCTCTCGATGCGGGCGCGCGCTACGGCTGGCTCGGGCGCTACCTCGACGCGGCGGGCACGGACGACAACCCGCTCCAGGGCCTGAGCCTCGACGGCGACCTCTCGCCCGCGCTGGCACCGGCCCGCGTTCCGGTCGCCGCGGTGAGCAACCCCGAGGACTTCGACTTCTGGATGCCCGGCGTGGACGACCCGGTGAGGGGCCCGACGCTCAGTGCGTTCGGCGACCTGGGCCGCCTGCCCACGACGGACCCGGCCAAGATCGGCGCCCGCAAGGTCGCGCGCGAGGTCGACTCCGTGCGCCGGCAGCTCGTGCCGTTCGCCGACATGACCGCGGACAACTTCTACGGAAGCAGCGTGAGCTACCCGGACAGCGACTTCGCGCGCCG
>JAXDHW010000213.1:0-5510 GCA_034664365.1 Thermoleophilaceae bacterium | reverse complement strand
AGCACGTGCTGGATCGCGAGCGCGACCTGGTCGCGCGGCGCGAGCTCGTCCACGAAGCGCTCGCCGGCGTCGTCCACCAGCAGCGCTCCCTCCCCGCGGATCGCCTCCGTGATCAGGAAGCCGTCGTTCTCCTCCGACCGGAGCGCGGTCGGGTGGAACTGGACGAACTCGAGGTCGGCGAGGTCGGCGCCCGCGTGCGCGGCCAGCGTGAGGCCCGCGCCGACCGCCCCGCGCGGGTTCGTGGTGCGCTCCCAGAGCGCCGCGGCTCCGCCGGTGGCGAGGATGGTCGCGCGCGCGAGCACGTCGACCGCGCGGCCGCTCGGCCGCTCGGCACGCAGTCCCACGCAGCGCTCGTCCGCGCGCCATAGCGCCGCCGCGGCCGCGCCCTCGAGCACCTCGATCCGGTCGTCCAGCGCGACCCGCGCCGACAGCTCGCGGGTGATCCGGCGGCCGGTGGCACTGCCACCCGCGTGCACCACGCGCCGGACCGAGTGACCGCCCTCGAGGCCGAGCGCGAGGTCACCGCGGCGGTCGGCGTCGAAGTGGACGCCGAGCGACTCGAGGTCGCGCACGCTCTCGGGCGACTCCTCGCAGAGCACGCGCGCGGCGCTCGGCCGGGAGGCGCCGCGGCCCGCGGCCAGCGTGTCCGCCAGATGCCGCTCCGGGGAGTCGTAGACGGCCAGCGCCGCCGCGATCCCGCCCTGGGCCCAGTAGCTCGCCGTCTCGGCCAGCGGCGAGCGCGAGACGAGCACCACGCGCGCGCCCTCGCGGGCGGCGACGAGCGCCGCGTAGAGGCCTGCCGCGCCGGCGCCGACAACGGCGACGTCGGCGCGCAGCGTCGGTGTCCCTTCGCTCCCCAAGCGCGTCTACCGTACCCCCATCGGGCCGCCGCTCTACTTCCGTCACGAGTCGTCGCTGCGGCACGACACCGGGCCGCACCCGGAGGGCGCGGGGCGCATCCCCGCGATCGAGGGCGAGCTCGAGGCGCGCGGCTGGCTGGGCTACGAGCGGCGCGAGGCGCCCGAGGTCGCGATGGACGTGCTCACCGCGGTGCATCCCGCGGAGTACGTCGCGCAGATCCGTGCGGTGTCGGAGTCCGGCGGCGGCGCGTTCGACCCCGACACGCTGGCGAGCGCAGGGTCCTACCAGGCGGCGCTGCACGCGGCGGGCGGCGCGTGCGCGCTGGTCGAGGCCCTCGTCGGCGGGGAGGCGGGAGTGGGGTTCTCGGCGCTGCGCCCGCCGGGGCACCACGCGGAGCCGACCGTGGCGATGGGGTTCTGCCTGTTCAACAACGTCGCCGTGGCGGCGCGCCACGCGCTCGACTCGCTCGGCGTCGAGCGAGTCCTCGTGCTCGACTGGGACGTGCACCACGGGAACGGCACCAACGACGTCTTCCACACCGAGCCGCGCGTGCTGTTCGCGAGCATCCACCAGTCGCCGCTCTATCCGGGGACCGGCCCGATCGCCGACGTGGGCTCGGGAGCGGGGGAGGGCTACACGATCAACCTGCCGGTGCCGCCGCGCTCCGACGAGTCGCTGTGGCTCTCGCTCGTGGAGCACGTGGTGGTGCCCGCGGCGCTGGAGTTCGACCCGCGGCTCGTGCTGGTGTCGGCGGGCTTCGACGCGCACCGCGACGATCCGCTCGCGGACTGCCGGCTCGAGGTGGAGTCGTTCGCCCGCATGGCGCTCCAGGTGCGCGGGCTCGCCGATCGGCTCGGCGTCCCGGTCGGCGCCGTGCTCGAGGGCGGCTACGACCTCGACGCGCTGGCGCGCTCGTGCGCCGCCACGATGGAGGCGCTCGCGGCGGGCGGTGCGCCGCCGGCGATGGGGGCGCCGCACCCGATCGCCGCGGAGGCCGCGCGCCGGCTGGCCGCCCACTGGCCCGTGCTGGCGCGGTCTACTTCTTCTTCGGCCTGATCTGCTCGGGCTTCCCGGGGAAGCCCTTCTTCGCGTAGCCCTTGCCCGCTCGGGCCGCGGCCGACTTCGAGTCGTACTGACCCATGAAGACGACCCACTCGGTCTTCTTGAAGCCCCTGTAGTCGCTCCCCTTGAGGACGCCGGCGGAGATCTGCTGACCGGCCGCGGACCGCGCGCGGGCCTCGGCCTGGTTGCGGTCGGGAATCGTCGTCAGGACGACGGTCCAGCCGGTCGTGCCCGCCGGCCAGGTGGTGAGCGTTGCGGTCTGCGGGGTGGTCGGGGTCGTGCCCGTGGTCGTCGGGCTGGTGGGCTGCGTCGTGGTCGTGGCCGCGGGCGGCGGGGTCGTCGCCGTCGTCGAGGGCGTGACCGGCCGCGACGGGGTGAGCGAGATCGGCTTCTTCTTGTCCTTGCCGTGGGTCAGCTCCGCGACCCCGAAGCCCGCACCCGCTCCGATCAGGAGCACGCCGAGAGCGGCGAGAGCCGCCGGGACGCGCCAGCTCGGCGGGCGGCGATAGCTGCGGCCGACGAGCGCCCCGCAGTTGAGGCAGATCTCCTGGCCCGGCTGCGCCGGTTCGCCGCAGCGCGGGCACGGCACGCGGAGGTCGGCGGTCGACGGCGGCGGCGCGGCCGTCGCGGTGGCCGCCGGCGCGGCGAGCGTCGCGGGGTCGGGCGGCGGCGCGCCCGCGGCACCGGCCGGCTCGCCCTGTGGCTGCTCGGGCGGCATGGAGGCCTAGTGGCGGGGGGTGCCGGTCGTCAGGGGGACGGTGTCGTCGCCGCCGGGCGCCGGAACCCGTGTGGTCGGGTCGGGCGGCGGGGGCGCGGCCGGGCCGGGCTGCGCCGTTGCGGCGGGCGGGGGAGCGGCGACGCGGGCGCCGGCTTCGGGCGGCGGTGCTGCCACCGGCGGGGTCGGGGCTGCCACCCGAGCCCCCGCGTCCGGCGGGGGGGCGGGGGCAGTCGGCGTACCGGTGGTCACGCCATTTCGCACCGCCGCAGCGGGCGTGCCGCAGCGGGCGCAGAAGCGGTCGTCGGTCGCCGTCAGCGCGCCGCAGGCGGGGCAGCTGCCGGCGATCCCCGCGGCCACCACCTCGTGGACGGTCTGCTCGGCTCCAAGAGCGCGCGCCAGACCGCTGGCCTCGCGGTCCGCCGTCAGCGCCTCGCGCGCCTTGCGCTCGACCAGAGCGGGATCGTGCCGCCGCTGGCGGTGCATCTCCATGACGAGCGCCCCGAGCTCGGTCATGAGGCTCTCCCGCATCCGGCGCGCCCTGCGCAGGCGCCGGCGCAGGCTGCCGCGCTCGATCGCCCCGGGCGGCCCGACCTCGTCCGGCCGCGGCGGATCGGCGCCGGCGGGTACACCGGCGCCTTCGGCGGCGTGCCGGGCCCTGTCGGAGGCGCGGCTGCGGAGGGCTTTCAGCGAGGGACGCATGGGGATCGGCGGGAAGGACCGCGGTGTGCGTCGCTTCGGCGGCCACTATACCCGCGCCCAGCGGGCAGCCGGGCGGGTTCGAAGGCTCAGGCGGCGGTGCCGTCGCGCGCGATCTCGCGGTAGGCCTGGAACACGCGCTCGGCCATGCGGTTGCGATCGAAGAGCGCAGCGCGCGCGCGGCCCGCCACACGCGGATCCGGGTCGTCGAGATGCGGGCGGACGGCGGCCAGCCAGGCCTCGCGCTCGTACGGGGCCGCGAGCGCGCCTCGGATCCCGCGCAGCGCGAGGGGGGCGATGCCGACGTCCGTCGACAGGACCGGCACGTCGCAGGCGAGCGCCTCGAGCGGCGCCAGGCCGAAGCCCTCGCGCTCCGAGGGGGCGAGGACGGCGTTCGCGGCGTTGATCATGTCCGGCACGTCCGCCGACGCGACCGCGCCGTACGTGAGGAGCTCGGCGCCGGCCGCGGTGGCGATCTCCCGGGCGCGGTCGTGGCGCTTCTCGGGCCGCGCCGGGTCGGCGGGGAGGAGGAGGTAGCGCCCGCCGGGGTCGAGGCCCAGCCGCGTGCGGGCCGCGCCGCGGTCGCGCGGCGCGAAGCGGTCGAGGTTGACGCCGCAGGGGAGGACGGGGGCGGGCATGGTCGCGCCGGCCCCGGGGAGACCGGCGCCGGGCAGCCGCGCGAGGCTTGCCGAGACCGGCGCGGGGAAGTCGACGAGGCGTGCGACCACGCGCGAGAGCGGGCCCACGAGGCGGTGGGTCAGGTCGGTGCCATGGAAGGTGACGACCAGGGGGGCACGGCGGCCGAGCGCGAGCGCCGTCCAGGCGGTCAGGCCGTAGTGCGCGTGCACGAGATCGAAGCGGCTCTTCCCGTGCGCGCGTCGGAGGTCGCGGGCCGCCCGGGCGAAGCGGCCGGCTCCGCCGGGCTCGAACGCGAACAGCTCCACGTCGAGGTCGTCGATCGCTCGTAGGGCCTCCACCTGGTCGCGCACGAAGACGCCGAGACCGGGCCGCGACTCGCTCGGATACATGCTCGTCACGACCAGCACCCGCATCGGTGCCGGAGCGTATCCGGGCTCGCGGGTCGCAACTTTTCACACGCCCGTCGCACGATCGTCACTCGCAGGTCTGGAGTCGTAACGCGACACGGGCGACCATCGGGATCCAGCGTCATCGACCCCCGGGAGGTACCCCCATGCACCGCCTGCTCGTACGGGCTCAGGCCAGCCTGCGCCGCGTCTACGCCAATCTGCGATCCAGTGCTCGCCGGCTGCGTGCCACGGCGGGCCAGGGAACCGTCGAGTACGTCGCGCTGATCCTGCTCGTCGCCCTGGTCATGGCCGGTGTCGTCGCCGCCTTCAAGGGCTTCAAGACCGACCAGGGGCTCGGCGAGGCGATCATCGGCAAGATCAAGGACGCCGTGGGGAAGGTGCAGTTCTGACCCCCGCGCGCACGAAAAAGGTCCGAAGATCGGCCGCGCGGCGGGCCAAGACCCCCCGGCCGGGTGGCAGGGGCGGGCGCCGCCGCGCGGAACGCACGGGGGAGGCGCTCCGCAACCGTCCCCGATCGACGCCCACGCGGCCGGTCCTCGTGGGGACCGGCGCCCCGCCCGCGAACAGCGGGGGAGTGAACAGCGTCAACCTGATCGGACGCCTTGTCGAGGATCCGGTGGCGAGGACCGCTCCGGACGGCGAGGAGCAGTGCGCGATGCGAGTGGCGGTGCCGCGCGTCGGCAGCGGCGGCATGCGCGAGCCGGGGGTCGTCTACGTCGAGGTGGTCGCGGGCGGGTTGCGGGCGCTCGACCTCCTCGATCAGGTCCGCGGCGGCGCCCGCATCGGCGTGTCGGGGCGGCTCGAGCTCGACGAGTGGACCGAGCCTGACGGCGAGCGGCGCACGCGCTACGAGGTGCGGGCGGACCAGCTCGAGCTGCTGGACCCGCCCGGCGACGTCGCGGACTAGGTCCGCCGAGCGGCGAGCGCCAAGGGCGCGATCCGGCCGGCGGCGGTGCGGGCATCAAACGGCATCGATAAAGGGGCCCCGAGCGGATCTTTTCAGCCTTGTACCGGCTATGGCGAGCAAAAGGCTGAAAGGAACGATCCGGACCCCTCCTCATTGCCCGCGGTTCACGACGGCGCGACCGGACGGACCGCGGAGACCAGTCGCGCAGGTGGCCGCC
>JAXDHW010000203.1:0-2580 GCA_034664365.1 Thermoleophilaceae bacterium | reverse complement strand
CGCGGGATCGGACTCGCCGTGACCCCGCGCGTCGTAGGCGACCGTCCAGTGCCCGGCGCGCGCGAGGCCGTGCGACCCGTGCAGCACGTAGCGCCGCGTGGCCGTCAGGCCGTGCAGGAGGACCACTGCCGAGCCGTCGCCCTCGGTCTCGCCGCGCAGGGTCAGGTCGCCGTTTTGGGCCTCGAATGCAGTCGTTTCGTGCGCCAAGAAGGTAACTTGTAAACGAAAGGACTTTCCGCCCACCACGCGAAAGAACGACCGGAATGGCCCTCAGGGACACCTGGCACCGCACGCTCGTCTACTTCGGCCTCGCCGAGGAGGAGGACGGCTACCGCGAGGAGCTCGAGCCGGAGCCCGAGGCGGAGCTCGAGGATCGCTACCGCGAGCGGCCCAATGTCCGCCGCCTCCAGTCGAGTCGCCGGCGCCGCGACGAGTTCGACGACATCTTCGCCGACGAGCCGCCGCGCTCCGGCCGCGAGACCCGCGTGCTGCGCCCTGTGCAGAACGGCGGCGGCGGCCGTGGCGGGACGCAGGTCCACCTGGTGATCCCGAAGAGCTTCAACGACGCGCAGCAGGTGGCCGACCAGTTCAAGGAGGAGGTGCCGGTCATCCTCAACCTCCAGGGCACCGACACCGATCTCTCCAAGCGCCTCATCGACTTCGCGTCCGGCCTCACCTACGCGCTCGACGGCGGGATGCAGCGGATCGCCGACAAGGTGTTCCTGCTCACGCCGCGCAACGTCGAGGTCTCCGCCGAAGAGCGGGCGCGCCTCATCGAGAAGGGCTTCTTCAACCAGTCGTAGGGGCGCCATCGGCGCCCCATATGCTGACCCCATGCGGATCGGGTTCATCGGCGCGGGGAACATGGCGAGCGCGCTGGCCCGGGGGCTGGGCGAGCCGGCGTTGATCTCGGACCTGAACCGCGGCCGCGCGGAGGCGCTCGCCGCCGAGGTGGGCGGCGAGGCCGTCGACTCGAACGCGGCCGCCGCGGCGGGGAGCGACGCGGTGATCCTCTGCCACAAGCCCGCCCAGCTCGCCGCCGTCGCCGACGAGATCCGCGACGACGCCAAGGCGGTGATCTCGATCCTCGGAGGGACGCCGGTCGCCGCGATCGAGGAGGCCTACCCCGACCGTCCCGTGTACCGCTTCATGCCGAGCATCCCGGTCGAGGTCCGCCAGGGAGTGGTCTGCTACGCGCCGGGCACCCGCGCCGCCGACGGCCCCGAGTCGGAGGTCCGCGAGCTGTTCGGCCGGCTCGGCACGCTGATCGAGCTGCCGGAGAGCCTGATCGACGCGGCCACGGCCGTGATGGGCTGCGGCCCCGCGTTCTACTCGCTCGTGGTCGAGGCGCTGGTCGACGCCGGCGTGGCGCACGGGCTCGCGCCCGACGTGGCGGCGACCATGGCGGTCGAGTCGATGGCGGGCACCGCAACGGTCTTGCGCGAGCGCGGACACGACACGCGCGACCTGCGCCGCCGGGTGACCTCGCCCGGCGGGATGACCGCCCGCGGCCTGGCGGCGCTCGAGCGGGGCGGCGTCCGCGCGGCGTTCGAGGACGCCGTCGCCGCGGTCGTCGAGGGGCGCCGGTGAGCACCACCCTCGCGGCGATCTCGCGCACCGACGTCGCGAACTACGTCAACACCCTCCTCATCGTCTACGTGATCCTGATCTTCATCAGGATCCTGATCAGCTGGCTGCCGCGGATCCCCTACAGCCGGCCGCTGGACATCGTGCTCACGTTCGTGCGCGACGTGGTGGACCCGTACCTCAACCTCTTCCGTCGCTTCCTGCCCATGGCCCGCCTCGGCCCCGCCGCGATCGACCTCAGCCCGATGGTCGGGACGATCGTGCTCATTCTGGTGGGCGGGATCGTCGTCAGGCTGATCGCCGGCTGACGCATCGTGCGCGCATGGCGGCTGGCGGGGCTCGTGACCGGCGCCGTGGTGGTGATCGACCAGGCGACCAAGCAGCTCGTGGTGCACTCGCTCGAGCGCGGCGACAAGGCCAAGTTCTTCATCGGGATCGACCTGACGTACGTGCGGAACAAGGGCGTGGCGTTCGGCGCGCTCGGCGGCGGTGGGGGACTCGTGACCGCGCTGACGATGACCGCCGTCGTGCTGCTCGCGGTGTACTTCGCCTTCAACACGACCAAGCCGCACCTCTGGCTGCCGTTCGGGATGGTCGCGGGCGGCGCGCTCGGCAACCTCGCCGACCGCGTGCGCGACGGCGCCGTGATCGACTTCCTCGACCCGATCTTCTGGCCGGCGTTCAACCTCGCCGACGTCTCGATCGTGCTCGGCATCCTGGGGCTGCTGTACGTGATCGAGGGCCCCACAAAAAGCAGCAATAGAGAGGAGCTCGAAGCGAGTGGGCCGTGACGACCCGCGTTTCGATCTCGAGATCGGCCCCGCGGACGCCGGCAAGCGCCTCGACCTCGTCCTGAGCAGCCTTCCTCGGATCGGCTCGAGGGCCGCGGCCCAGCGGCTCATCCGCGACGGCGCGGTGACCGTGGACGGAGTGGTCCGGCCCAAGAGTCACGTGGCGACCGAGGGCGAGTGTGTGCGAGTGACGCTCGCGCCG
>JAXDHW010000149.1:0-10224 GCA_034664365.1 Thermoleophilaceae bacterium | reverse complement strand
CCCGTAGTACGCGTTCAGGTCTTCGATCGTCACGCGCCGGGCCGTTGCGTCGCGGGCACGTGACCGCGGCGTGCGCGCCAAGGCGCCCGCGGTTGGCTGCACTCTGGTGTCCACGGGCGGCTCCTTGGTCGTGGTCCTCATGTCAGGCGGCTCCTTCTGCTTGCGAGTCGGGCAATGAGGGTGAGCGCCAGGATCATCATCACGAGCGTGAGCGCCGCGCCCCAGGCGCGGCCGACCAGGCGATCCTGCGCCTGGCCCACGTCGGCGAAGATCTGCGCCGGCAGCGAGTTCATCCGCTGCGAGAGGTCGAAGCTGGTGCCGTTCACGAGCGTGGCCGTGAACAGGAGCGGCGCCGTCTCGCCGGCCCCGCGCGCGATCGCGAGCAGCGATCCGGTCACGAGGCCGGGCAGCGCGGTGGGCAGCACGACGCGGGCCACCACGCGCCAGCGCGGTGCGCCGAGCGCCAGCGCCGCTTCGCGCAGGCTGTCGGGGATGAGCAGCAGCACGACCTCAGCCGAGCGCGTGACGATCGGCAGCATCAGCAGGCCGAGCGCCACCGAGCCCTTCCAGCCCGCGAAGCCGCCGCCGATTCCGCTCAGCACCAGCACGATGTAGACGAAGAGGCCGAAGACGACCGACGGCACGCCCGTCATCACGTCGATGAAGTAGCGCACGACCGACCCGAAGCGATTGGCCCGGCCGTATTCCACGAGATAGAGGGCGACGCCGATCCCGACCGGTACCGCGATCAGCGTCGCCAGCCCGACCATCTCGAGCGTGCCGAGGATCGCGCTCTTGACGCCGCCCGGGTCGCCGAGGAAGTTTCCGTTCGGGTCACTCGTGAAGAAGTTGCCGTTGATCGCCCCAAGGCCCTTCCTGAACAGGAAGTAGAGGATGAGCACGAGCGGCACGAGCGCGACCACGGTGGCGGCCGCGAGCAGGCCGCGCATCACGCGGTCCTTGCGCCGCCGGCTCGCCGATGTGGGGAGGAGGCTCACGCGGCCGCTCCGGAGGTGGCGGCCTCGGTGGTGGCGCGCCGTCCGCGCGCCGCGCGGTTCACGAACCAGCGCGCGGCCAGGTTGACCGCGAGCGTGAGCACGAACAGCACGAGGCCGGCTGCGATCAGCGCCGCGCGGTGCGTGGGGTTGTTGGCGGCCTCGCCGAACTCGTTCGCGATCACCGCCGCCAGCGAGTAGCCCTGGTCGAAGATCTGCTTGCCGATCGTCGGCGCGTTGCCGATCACGAGCGTCACGGCGATCGTCTCGCCGAGCGCGCGCCCGAGCCCGAGCATCGAGGCGCCGGCGATCCCGGCCCGCGAGTAGGGGAGGATCGCGGTGCGGATCATCTCCCAGCGCGTCGCGCCGAGCGCGAGCGCCGCCTCCTTGTGGTCGGGCGGCACGGTGGCCATCACCTCACGCGTGATCGCGGTGACGATCGGGAGGATCATGATCGCCAGGATCAGGCCGGCGATGAAGTAGTTGGGCCCCGGCACGTGCCCGCCGACGAACGGCAGGAAGCTGAGCCGGTCGGCGAGGAACTGCTCGAAGCCGTGGAGCTTGGGGATCAGCACGAAGACCCCCCAGAGGCCGTAGACCACGGACGGCACCGCGGCGAGAAGCTCGACCATCACGGTGAGTGGCCCGCGCAGGCGGCGCGGGCAGAGCTCGGTCACGAACAGTGCCGTGGCCACCGCGACCGGCACTCCGATGCAGAGCGCGATCCCCGACGTGATCAGCGTGCCCGCGAGGAGCGGAAGCGCGCCGTAGAAGTTCCGCGACACGTCCCAGTTGTTCGTGAACGTGAAGCCGAACACCCCGAAGCGGTCGAACGCCGGCCACGCCTCGACCAGGAGCCGGATGAAGAAGAACGCGATCAGCACCAGGATCAGGCCGGCCACGCCGGTCAGGCCCCAGCGGAGCGCGTTGTCCTGGCGCCGTACGCGCGGAAGCCGCCCGATCTGTGGGCGGCTTCCGCGAACGGCTGTTACAGAGCTGGCTTCCATGCCCTCCGATCGCTACGAGATCGGGGCTCCGTTGCACTGGAGGCCGGTTGCGGCCTCCTTCGACTTGGACAGGACGGCGGCGGGCAGCTTCGCGTACTGGAGCTGGCCGAGCACGTTCTGCCCCTCGCCCAGGCCGTAGTCCACGAACTGCTTGAGCGCGGTGGCGGTGCCCTTCGACTTGCCCGCCTTGCAGGCGTCCTTGTAGACGATCACGAACGTCTGCGACGCGATCGGGTACGCCTTCGGGTTGGGCGCGTCGATGATCGAGAGCCCGAGGTCCGACGGGATCTTGACGCCCTCACCGGCCGCTGTGGTCGAGTCGAGGGTCGGCTCCACGAATTGGCCCGACTTGTTCTTCACGGCCGCGGTCGTGAACTTGTTCTGGAGTGCGTAGGCCTCCTCGACATAGCCCACGGCGCCCTTCTGCTGCTTCACGCCTGCGGCGACGCCGTCGTTGCCCTTCGCGCCGGTTCCGGTCGGCCACTTGACGGTCTTGTCGGAGCCGATCTTCGACGCCCAGTCCTTGCTGTACGCGGACAGGAACTTCGTGAAGCCGGCGGTGGTGCCCGACTCGTCGGAGCGGTGGACGACCGTGATGGCGTCACCGGGCAGCTTCACGCCCGGGTTGAGCTTGGCGATCGCGGCGTCGTTCCACTTCGTGATCTTCCCCTGGAAGATGTCGGCGACCGTCTGCCCGTCGAGCTTCAGGCCCTTGGCGACGCCGTCGAGGTTGTAGGCGACGGTGATGGCGCCGAACGCCATCGGGATCTGGGTGGCCTCGCCCTTCTTGATCGTCTGCCGGTCCGCCGGAAGAAGCGCCGGGTCACTGGCCCCGAAGTCGACCGTGCCGGCGGCGAACTGGGCCACGCCTGCGCCCGATCCGACCGGCTGGTAGTTGACGGTCAGGCCCTGGCTCTTGAGGGCGTTGCCCCATTGCGAGTAGATCGGCGCGGCGAACGTCGAGCCGGCGCCGTTGATGGTGCCGCCCGCGGACGAGCCGCCGCCACCGCTCGTGTCGGTGTTGCTGCTGCCGCACGCGGCTACTGCCAGCGGCAGGACTGCGAGCGCGATCAGGCTACGTGCTCTCATTGATCTCCATTCATCGGTGTCCCCACCGACGCTCGCATGGCACGGCGCCGAGTCTGTTACCGATCTGTGGCGGTCGTGTGAAAAAGTTGTGAAAGCGAGGGGGAGAGCCTGTATCCGAACCCGTAATGGGTATGGATGAACACCCATCCCGGTAGGGCGGCCTCCAGCTTGCGGCGCAGCCGCTTCACGTAGACGTCGACCGACCGCTCGTGCGCCCGGTACGGGCGCTGCCAGACCGCGGTGTACAGCTCCTCGCGGCTGACGATCCGACCCGACCGCCGTGCCAGCGCGGAGAGCAGCTGCAGTTCGCGGACCGTCAGCTCGAGCCGACGCCCGTCGACGGAGGCCACGAACTCACCGGGCCGCACCTCCAGGTGCCCGAGCGTGATGATCTCGTCTGCGTGTGAAGCCAGCCCCATCGCCGGCTCTCAAAGATCGCCGTTTCAGCGGGAAAGCCCGTTACCTCCGCGTGATCTTCCTGTGAACAACCTGTGAATCCGCGTCGATTCCGGTGCCAGGCACCCTAGACTGGGCACAGATGTCGCACGCACCGATACGGCTCGCGGTCATCGACACCGACAGCGGCTTCGTACAGGTTCTCTCCAAGCGGCTCGAGGCGATGGGCTGGGATTACCGCGCCCTGGGCGCCCCCGTTCCGCCGCACGAGCTCGTCCCGATGAGGCTCAACGCGGTCGTCATCGACGTGGGCCTGCTCGGGCCGCGCGCCTGGGACTACATCCAGCAGGTCGGGGACGCGATCCCCGGCCTCGGCCTGGTGGTCTGCACCGAGCGCTCCACCGTCGCGCAGCGGGTTCGCGGCCTGCGGCTCGGCGCCGACGACTGGATCTCCAAGCCATGCCACCCGGAGGAGGTCATCGCGCGGGTCGAGGCCGTGGTCAGGCGTCGCAAGCGGTCCGAGGTGAAGGCCGAGCGTGGGCCGCTGGTGGCCGGCGAGCTCGAGATCCGCGCCGACCAGTTCCAGGCCTTCGTGGGCAGCCGCAACATCGACCTCACGCGGCGCGAGTTCGAGCTCGTCCAGCTCCTCGCTGACGCACAGGGCCGGGTTCTGCCGCGAGAGGAGATCTATCAGCGGGTCTGGGGCTACGCCATGGCGCACGGCGACCGCTCCGTCGACGTCTTCGTGCGCAAGCTGCGCCAGAAGCTCGAGGCGGCGTCGCCGGGCTGGACCTACATCCACACCCACTTCGGCATCGGCTACCGCTTCGAGCCCGAGTCACGCGACGGGCCCGAAGAGGAGCTGGTCGAGGCGCCGACCGTGGCGCCCGCCGAGGCGCCGGTCCCGCACGCGGCGTCCGCGGCGGCGCCAGTCTGACCCTCCCCGCGTGAGCGCAGCCGAGCCGCCCGAGGCGACCCCCGAGCTCTTCGACGGCCCGCCCTCGGAGGCCGTGGAGCGGATGACCGTCACGGCGCCCGCCGAGCGCAACCCGAAGCTCGCGCGCTTTCTCGAAGCGGCGAATGAGGACGTCCAGCTGAAGGCCTGGTGGTACTCGGCCCAGACCATGGCCGACCGGCTGGGGATGTCCGACCACTCGTGGGTGCACGTGCGGATCGTGCTCAACATCGCGCTCCGGCTCTACCGCCTGCTGCGTCAACAGAAGGTGGAGCCGGCGATGGTCACCGATCACAGGATGCGCGCGGCCGATGCCGAGATCGTGATCGCCGCGGCGTGCCTGCTCCACGACACCGGGATGTCGGTGCACCGGGCGGACCACGAGGCGTACAGCCTGTTCCTCGCGGCCGACAAGCTCAGCGACCTCCTCGAGGGCTGTTACGACGAGCCCGAGCGGTCGGTGATCGTCGCCGAGGCGATGCACGCGATCATCGGGCACAGGCGGCGCGGCGAGCCGCTCACGCTCGAGGCCGGGATCGTGCGCGTGGCGGACGCGCTCGACATGACGCACGGCCGCTCGCGCGTGCCGTTCGAGCAGCGGCGCCCGAACATCCACTCGCTCTCGGCCGCGGCGATCGACGAGGTCGTGCTGGGACCCGGCGAGGAGCGCGCCGTGCGGATCGAGATCGCGATGAACAACTCGTCCGGGCTGTTCCAGGTCGACGAGCTGCTCGCGACCAAGCTGCGCGGCTCCGGGCTCGAGCAGCACGTCGAGGTGATCGCGCGCATCGACGCCGAGCACGAGAAGCGACTCGTGCCGGTCTTCGAGATCTAGCCGCCCGAGCGATGCGGGGCCGCCGCGGCGTCGTGCCGCGACGGCCCCGCGCGCCTCGGAACCATGGCGCTTCTCGACGAGGAGGGGGAAGGGACGGTGGTCTCCTCGGCGAGGCTCGCGGCGAGCCTACGGGCGCGCCGTGCGGCGGTGGTTACGCGGCTGTGAAACCGGGCCGGGCCGGCGCGGACGGGCGTAGCGCTGGCGCATCCGGTAGGTCGCGCAGCCGTGGTGCACGTAGCCGCCGCCGGACAGGCTCACCGCGTCCGCGCGCTCGCGCACGGCCCTGTGGCACACCAGACAGGTGCCCAGCTCCCGGCCTTCGCGGAGGACCACGCTTCGGACGAGTCGTGTGATCAATGGGGCCATGCCACGACCGTACGGGCCGCCGCTAAGGCGGGTGTTAAGGGCCGATGACCCCGTCGTGAAGATCGTGTGGCCGCTTTCACAAGCCTGTAACAGTCGGGCCGCCGTGCGCCGATAGCGTGCGCGGTCGATGGCATACAGTCCCCTCGATGTTGTGGCTGCTCCGCCACGCTGAGGCCGAGGACGGATCGCCGGACTCGGAGCGCCCCCTCACGGAGAAGGGCCGCCGCCAGGCGCAGGCGGCCGGCGCGGCGCTGGCCGCCCTCGGTGTGGAGCTCGACGCGTGCCTGACGAGCCCCAAGGTCCGCGCCTACGACACGGCGCGGCTAGCGTGCGAGGCGCTCGGCGTCGATCCGCGGCACGAGCCCAAGCTGGCGGGCGGCCCGTTCGACGCCGAGCAGCTCGCGGCGGGGCTCGGCGAGGTCCTCTTGGTGGGCCACGACCCGGACTTCTCGATGGCCGTGCATGCCATGACCGGCGCCCAGGTGCGCATGAAGAAGGGCGGGCTGGCGGGCGTCGACACCGGCGAGCTCAGGGTCCTTCTGCGACCGACGGAGATCGCGGCGATCGCGTCGTGAGCGCCGACCCCTTCGCCTGCGTCGACATCGGCAGCAACACCACGCGGCTACTGGTCGCCGCCTGGGACGGCTCCCGTCTGCGCGAGCTGATGACGCAGCGCGTCTACACGCGACTCGGCAAGGTCATCCGCAAGAACGGCGCAATGCCGCCGGAGGCGATCGCGAACGAGACCGAGGTCGTGGCCACCCAGGTGCGCCACGCGCGCGAGCTCGGTGCCCGCGAGATCAGGGTCGTCGCGACGGCGGCGATCCGCCAGGCGCCCAACCGCGACGAGCTGGTCCGCTCGATTCAGGACTCGACCGGCGTCGTGGCGACCGTGCTCACCGACGCCGAGGAGGCGCGGCTGGCGTTCCTCGGGGCCTCGCGCACGCTCGGCTCCACACCGGAGGGGAGCCTCGGAGTGCTCGACGTGGGCGGCGGCTCCACGGAGCTCGCGGCGGGAAGCGTCGACGACGGCGTTTCCTGGTTCGCCTCGTTCTCGATCGGGTCGGGCTTCCTGGCCGACAGCTACTTCCGCTCGGATCCCCCGTCGCCGCACGACCTCCACGCCGCGGAGCAGCACGCGAAGGGCTGCTTCGAGGGCCTCGACGCCCCGGCGGTGGACCGCGCCGTGGCCGTGGGGGGCAGCGCCACGGCGCTCCGCAAGGTGGCCGGCGGCGAGCTGTCCCACGAGGCCCTCGAGCGGGCGATCCGGATCGTCTCGACGGCGCCGTCGAACGAGATCGCCGAGCGCTTCGAGCTCGATGCCGAGCGCGTGCGGCTCCTGCCCGCGGGCATCCTCATCATCGATGCCGTCGGCGACAGCGTCGGCTGGAGCCTGAAGATCGGCGGCGGCGGCCTGCGCGAGGGCTGCATCCTCGAGATGGCCACGGCGGCCGGCTGATGGCCAGGGCACGCGAGATTCCGGGATTTGCGGAGGCGGCGACCTTCGCGGAGGGGGCGGCCAGGGTGGTCGAGGTGCGGTCGGCGGAGGTCTTCGAGCACCAGGACGGCGTCCTGCGCACGGACGAGATCGAGCGCGTCCACGACATGCGCGTCGCCACGCGCCGCCTGCGTGCGGCCCTCGAGATCTTCGCCGTCTGCTTCCCGCGCAGCGACTACAGGCGGCTCCTAAAGGAGGTGAAGGCGCTGGCCGGCGCCCTCGGCGAGCGGCGCGACCGCGACGTGGCGATCCGTGCCCTCGACGAGGCATCCGGGCAGCTCACCGCCACCGATCGGCCGGGCCTGAAGCACCTGCGCGACGAGCTGCGCGGCGAGCAGGAGCGGGCGAATGAGGAGCTCGCCGACGTTCTCGTCGAGATCGAGCGCGACGACCTGCGCGAGCGCCTGCTCGCGCTCGCGGCGGAGGCGCGCACGTCATGAAGGCCCGCAAGGTCAAGGGACTCGACCCGTCCGGCCCGCTCGAGGACAACCTGCGCCGGATCGTGAGCGTGCGCCTCGACGAGCTGCGCTCGTTTGCGCCCGCCATCGCCGACCCGCCGCCGGCCGAGACGCTCCACGACATGCGCATCGCCGCCAAGCGGCTGCGCTACGTGCTCGAGATGGGAGAGCCCGTGCTCGGTCCCAGCGCGGAGCAGGGCGCCAAGGAGGCGCGCCGGATCCAGGACCTGCTCGGCGAGATCCACGACTGCGACGAGGGGATCCCGCGGGTGCTCGAGCACCTCGCCCGGCTGCGCGCCGAGGACGCGTCGGCGCTGACCGGCAACGCCGGACCGCGGGCAAAGGACCTCGAGCCGGCCGCCGCGCGCGAGGCGCCGCACCGCCGCCGCTACGCCGGTCTGGAGTCGTACGCGGCCTACCTACAGGCGCGGCGCGATGTCCTTCACGCGGAGTTCATCCGCTACTGGAACCGGCTCGAGAACGGCGGGTTCGCGGATCGAATCGAAGGTAAGCTCGCCTGACATGGAGCCCACTCGGGCAGCCACGGACGAGGCGGCGGAGCGGGACTCCGAGGCGACCGGCCCGTCGCTCGACGACGCCGCGCTGTACGCCAACCGCGAGCTCTCCTGGCTCGACTTCAACGACCGCGTACTCCAGCTCGCCGAGGACGAGTCGACCCGGCTGCTCGAGAGGGCCAAGTTCCTCGCGATCTGGGCGTCGAACCTGGACGAGTTCTTCATGGTCCGCGTTGCTGGGCTTCACGACCAGGTGGAGGCCGGCATCGACGCGGCTTCGGCCGACGGCCTGTCGGCATCGGAGACGATCGACCGGATCGTCGAGCGCGTGGCCGCGCAGTCCGGCCGGCAGTCGCGCGAGTGGGAGGAGAGCGTCCGCCCCGAGCTGGCCGAGCACGGGATCCGCGTGGTCTCGTGCGACGCCTGCGACGCGGAGGAGCAGGCGCGGGTCGACCGGATCTTCCACGAGCAGATCTTTCCCGCGCTCACGCCGCTGGCCGTCGGCCCCGGCCGGCCGTTCCCCTACATCTCCAACCTGTCGCTGAGCGTCGCGGTGTGGGTCCGCGACCCCGTGTCGGAGATCGAGCTGTTCGCGCGCGTCAAGGTCCCGAAGGAGGTGCTGCCGCGCTTCGTGCCGATCGGCGGGGGAGCGTTCGTGCCGCTCGAGGAGGTGATCGCCCGCCACCTCGACCGCCTCTTCCCGGGCATGGAGATCGTCCACCACGACGTCTTCCGAGTCGCGCGCGACGCGGACTTCACGGTGTCGGACGAGGCCGACGACCTGCTCGAGGCGGTCGAGCAGGAGCTCCGCCGCCGCCGCTTCGGCGAGGTCGTGCGGCTCGAGGTCGGGTCCTCGATGGACCCGGACCTGCGCGGCCGGCTGGTCGACTGGCTCGAGGTCGAGGAGCGGCAGGTCTACGAGGTCGACGGGATGCTCGACCCCACCGACCTCTGGCAGCTGCACGGGCTCGAGGGCTACAACGAGCTGCGCGACCCGCCGTGGACACCGGTGGTCCCGCTCGCCTTCCACGCCGAGGAGGGTGACAAGGCCGACGTGTTCGAGGCCATGCGGGCGGGCGACCTCCTCGTGCACCAGCCCTACGAGTCGTTCACGGCCAGCGTCCAGCGCTTCCTGGCGCAGGCCGTCGAGGACCCCAACGTGCTCGCCATCAAGCTCACCGTGTACAGGACCGACGACGAGTCGTCGCTGATCCCCGCGCTGATCCGCGCCTCCGAGCAGGGCAAGCAGACCGTGTGCATGGTCGAGCTCAAGGCGCGCTTCGACGAGCGCCAGAACATCGAGTGGGCGCGCGCCCTCGAGGAGGCGGGCGCACACGTCGTCCACGGCGTCCCGGGGCTGAAGACGCACGCCAAGTCGCTGCTGGTCGTCCGCCGCGAGGGCAGGGGCGTGCGCGACTACGTGCACGTGGGGACGGGCAACTACAACGCCAAGACGGCCCGCCTCTACGAGGACTTCGGGCTCTTCACCGTGGATCCCGACATCACGGCCGACGTGGCCGATCTCTTCAACACGCTCACGGGCTTCGCGCGCCCGCAGAAGTTCCGCAAGGCCCTCGCGTCGCCCGTACATCTGCGCGACGGGATCCTCGATGAGATCGAGCGCACGGTGCGCGCGCACGAGGACGGCGAGCAGGCGCGGATCGTGATGAAGATGAACTCGCTCGTGGACGGTCGCTGCATCCGTGCGCTCTACCGCGCCTCGCAGGCCGGGGTGCGGATCGACCTCAACGTGCGCGGGATCTGCTGCCTGATCCCGGGCGTCGAGGGCGTGAGCGAGAACATCCGCGTGGTCTCCGTCGTGGGCCGCTTCCTCGAGCACTCGCGCATCTACGGCTTCCAGCGCGGCGACGAGACGCGCTACTACATGGGCTCCGCCGACCTCATGCCCCGAAACCTCGACACCCGCGTGGAGCTGATCGTCCCGGTCGAGGCGCCGGAGCTCCGCGCCGAGATCGAGGACACGCTCGATCGCTGCCTCGCGGACGACACGTTCGCGTGGGAGCTTTCGGCCGACGGCGAGTGGGATCGGCGCTCCCGCGGCGAGCGCTGCGTGCACCGCGAGCTGGCCGAACGCGCCAGCGAACGTGCC
>JAXDHW010000147.1:0-6258 GCA_034664365.1 Thermoleophilaceae bacterium | reverse complement strand
ATGCGGATCGTGACGCGGCGCCGCTTCGGTCGCGCGGCCGGGGTGCTCGGCCTCGGCTTCGCCGGCGTGGTCGCCGCCGTCGTCGTCGATTTCCGGGCGGCGGAGCCCGGGGACTTCGACCCGTCCCCGCAGCCAGAGGATCCAACCGCCGCCACGGCCGTGAGCACGGCGACGAGGGCCCGCCGCTGAATCCCCTGTGTCATCGAGCCATGATTCTCAGGGGAACGCGTGCCTTCCTCCGCTGTCCTGCCCCGAGGTCGGATAGCGACCCCAGAGCAGGACGGTGGGGCGGCTCCAATCAGCTTCCTCTGCCCGCTCCGCTCTGTGGTCGGCTGCGGAATGGGCTCGAGGTCCCGATCACGCGGCCGGAGGCGTCGAGCGCCTGGACCCGGACCAGGCCAACGCTCCGGTTCACCGGGATGGCGGTCTCGAACCCCGTCTTCTTGTGCACCGCGACCCTGGCCGGGGCGAGCACGCGCCACGAGGCCACCTCGGTCGCGCCGTTCCAGCTGGCGTAGACCGTCGTGCGGCCACCACGCACCCGAGCGGCGCCGCGCGGCAGATCGAGCGGCCGCCCGGCCCAGCGCTGGACGTACGCGCGGTAGGTCATGTTCGGCTCGGGGAACGCGCCGTCGAACAACGGCTTGCCCCCCTTCGTGAAGGAGGTCATGTACGGCACCTGGCCCCACCCGACGAACACGTCGCCGTTCGGCAGGTCCTCGACGTTGCCCATGTACTGCGAGTGGAAGGTCGTTCCGTGGGAGTACTCGGTGACCCTGGCCGCCGAGTGGCGAGCCGGGTCGAGCCGCAGCACCAGCCCGCGCGACGGCGCCTTCGCCTCGAGGTACTCGCCCGCGCCGGTGATCTCGCAGCAGTGGTTGTCGAACAGCGACACGACGGTGTTCGAGTGGAGCTCGATGTCGTGCTGCCACTCGAACTTCGCGTCGGACGGAAGATCGAAGTCGGAGTGCCTGCCGCCGAGCTGCCACACGATCCGATCGCTCTTCGGATCGATCAGGTAGCCGGCCCACATGTTGCGCATCGAGACCGCGATTCGGCCGCCGGGCGCCAGGCTCACCGAGTTGACGTGGAACGTGTCCCACGGGAACCCGTTGGGCGGTGGCTGCGTCTTGGAGTCCGAGAACCGAAGGTGATCCGACGCGCGCCAGTTGTAGAGCAGCCGGCCGGTCCGCAGGTCGTACTTCTGCACCGCCGAGTCGACGTACACGCCGCTGCTCACGCCCCCGTAGCGCGAGAGGTCCGTGGTCACGTTCTTGTTCGCGGTCACCCACGCGTCGTGGCCCTGGATGACCATCGAGTGCAGGGTGAGCACCCAGCCATCCTTGCCCTCGAGCTTCGCGATCGGCCGGTAGCGGTTGTCCACGATCACGTACCTGCCGCTGTCGATCAGGCCGGTCGGCGTGACCTGCCCCTGCCACCAGGTGAGCACAGGCTTGCCGTCGTAGGTCTGCTCGTGGAGGTTGGCGGCGACCTGGTCCTTGGGGACCGGCCGGAACCACACGGGGTCCAGGTTGCCGTCGAGCATCAGCGGACCGCTCTGCCCGACCATCTTGGGCTTGTTCAGGTCGTAGAAGTTGGCGGCCATGATGAACCCCGGCAGCGCGTGGCCGGCCGGCGCCGGGAGCTGGAGCTGGAGCTTGGGCGGGTGCAGCCCCGGCGCGGTGACGAGCCTCATCGTGCCCTTCGTCGTGTAGTCGCCGATCGGCGCCGCGTGGGTCCGCGGCACGCCGAAGTCGACCGCAAGGAAGCACACGAGGATCGCGATCGTGCCCGGCACGACGAGGCGTCGCGCGGCCCTCGGGTCGGCGCCCGCCGCCCGCGGCAGGTACAGGAAGGTGAGCAGCGCGGCGACGGCGGCCAGCCCTGCGGCGATCAGGTAGGCGACCCGGAAGCCCGCGGTGAGCGCCGGGGAGACGGCCTCGCCCCCGCCGATCCGGTCGCTCGTGAGCTGTGTGGCGATCGAGATCAGGATCGCCAGGCCGAGCCCTCCGCCCGCCTGCCGGGCCGTGTTGACGAAGCCCGACGCGAGGCCCGCCCGCTCGGCCCCGGCGGTCTGCGTCGCGGCGATCGTCGACGGGACGATCGAGAACCCGATGCCCATTGCGGTCAGGACGCCGGGGACCATCACGTACTGGATGGCGCTGCCGCCGGAGCCGGCTCTCGCCAGCAGCGCCATACCCGCAGCCATCAGGATCAGCCCGCCGCCAAGCACCGGTCGCACACCCGCGCGCATCGCCAGCTTCCCGGCCTGCGAGGCGCACGCGAAGATCACGAGCGCCATCGGCAGGAAAACGAGGCCGGTCTCGAGCGGCGAGAGGTCGAGCACCTGCTGCAGGTACAGCGAGCTCACGAACCACATCGGGAAGATCGCGGCGCTGAACAGGGCGACGATCCCGTTGACCGCGCGCAACTGCGGGGTGAGCGCCTTCGGCGGCACGAGCGGCGACTTCGCCCGGCGCTCCACGAACCCGAACCCCGCCAGCAGCACGTTTCCGATCACGAGCGGGACAAGCGCGGCCGCCGAGCCCCAGCCGTGGGAGCCCGCGGTGACGCCGCCGTAGGTCACCACCAGCAGCCCGACGGTGAGGACGAGCGCGCCGAGAAGGTCGAAGCTCTGGCGCTCTCGCCCGCGGCGCTCCGCGACGGCAATGGTCGCCACCGCCGCGGCGACGAGCCCGATCGGCACGTTGACCAGCAGCACCCAGCGCCACGAGAGGGCGTCCGTGAGGACCCCGCCGAACAGGACGCCGGCGGCACCCCCCGCGCCGTTCATCGCGCCCCACAGCGCAATCGCGCGGTGCCGCTCGGGGCCGGGGGCGAACGTCGAGGTGATGATCGCCAGGGAGCACGCCGCCATGCCGGCGCCGCCGAATCCCTGCAGGCCGCGGGCGAAGATCAGTACGCCGCTGGTCGGCGCCGTGCCGCCGATCAGCGACGCGAGGGCGAAGATGAACAGCGCGACGCCGAACGTCCGCCGGTGACCGAAGAGGTCAGCGGCACGGCCGGCGAGCATCAGGAAGCCGGCGAACATGATCGCGTAGGCGTCGATCACCCACTGGAGGTCGGCCGAGGAGAACTTCAGCCCCTCCTGGATCGACGGCAGCGCGACGTTGACGATCGACAGGTCGAGGATGACCATGAACTGCGAGACGCAGCACACCGCGAGGATGAGCTGCTTGCGGCTCGCGGTGCGGGCGTCCGGCGGCGTCCCGGCGTCCGGGACCGACGTCTTCTCGGTGGTGCCTGCGGTGGTCGTCATGGTCGCGGCGCCCCCCGCCGCCGTGTCTTAGTAGCCGCCGCTCTTGGTCTTCTTGATCGGCTTCCCGGATGGATCGATCAGGTACCAGGTACCGCCCTCGGACTTGACCCCCACCCCGGAGAGGAGGCCCCTGCCGGTGTGCGTGTACAGCGCGTGCTTGTCGTAGAGCACCTGGGTCTTCCCGTCGGGGCGCTTGAAGGTCGAGAGCAGCGAGCCGTCCACGCCCGGCCCCGCGGTGGGCTTGCCGTTCGCGGTGAGCGGCGGCCACGTGGACGCGCACCCGCCTGTGCACTTGCTGCCGCCGGGCGTGTCGGAGCTGAGCATGTAGACCGGGCGCCCCTTGGTCGCAAGCGCCGTGCCGTAGCCGATCACGTGCATCGTGCTCAGGGTCGCCGAGCCGGCGGGCGCGGTCGCCCCCCCGCCGCCATCCTTGGACGAGTCTCCGCAGCCGGCGAGGGCGAGGCCCAGCGCGGCCAACAACGGCACGATGCAGCGCACCGGGCCGAACCTACCAAAGCTTCGTACTCTCGTGCCCGATGACGAACGTCCGCGCGACCCTCGCGCTTGTCCTCGCCGCCGTCCTGATCGCCGGATGCAGCGACGACAAGCCGCAGAAACCGCTCCCCCACCCGGTGAGCGTCTTCCCAGCAACCGGGACGAGGATGGCCTCTCCGACGACGCAGGTCACGATCCGTGACGCCACCGCGCGCGAGCTCAAGGACAGCGTCGAGGTCTCGGGATCGAAGAGCGGATCGCACGACGGAAAGCTCAGGGCGCACTCCGACCGCCGCGGCGCGAGCTTCGTGCCCGACAAGCCGTTCGCCAACCGCGAGCGCGTGACGGTTCGGGTACGCGGAAGGGTCGTGTCGCGGTTCTCGGTCACCGCGCCCACCCCGGCGACCCTGCCTCCGCAGCAGGCCGGCCGCAAGCGCACGGGCGTCGCGCGCTTCCGCTCGCGGCCCGACCTCCAACCGAGCGCGCTGAAGGTCGAGACCGCGCTCCCCGGCACCGCGGAGGGCAACATCTTCGTCGCGCCGAAGGGGCCCGAGAGCCAGGGTGGGCCGATGATCCTCGACTCGGCCGGCCGGCTGGTCTGGTTCCGCCCGATGCCGGGCGATCTCCAGTCCTACAACTTCCGGGCGCAGCGCTACAGGGGCAGGCCCGTCCTCACCTGGTGGCAGGGCGAGCAGGCGGAGGGCATCGGCCGGGGCGAGGGAGTCATCTACGACACGGCCTACCGGCCCGTCGCCCGCATCCGCGCGGGCAACGGCTTGGCCCAGGACCTGCACGAGTTCCAGCTCACGTCCCACGGGACGGCGCTGATCGACGCCTACAACCCGGTCACGCTCGACCTCACGAAGTACGGAGGCCCGCGGGACGGGCTCGTGTGGGACTGCGTCGTGCAGGAGGTCGACGTCAAGACTGGACTCGTGCTCTTCGAGTGGCATTCGCTCGACCACGTCCCGATCGCGGACTCCTACCGCCATCCCGAGCAGGGCAAGCTCTTCGACTACTTCCATGGCAACTCGATCGACGAGCTGCCGGACGGCAACCTGCTGGTCTCCTCGCGCGACACCCACGCCGTGTACGCCATCGACCGCTCGAACGGGCGGATCGTCTGGCGCCTGGGCGGCAAGCACAGCACGTTCGCCATGGGCCCCGGAACCCGCTTCCAGTGGCAGCACGACGCCCGGCCGCACGGACAGAACGAGGTGAGCGTCTTCGACAACAACTCGTTCGCGGGGACGCACGACCGGCGGGTGAGCCGCGGCGTGGTGATCCGCATCGATCGCCGCGCCAAGCGGGCCAGCCTGGTCCGCTCCTTCACCCACCCCGGTCGCCTCCAGAGCCCCAGCAAGGGCAACCTGCAGCTGCTGCCCCGCGGCCACGCGTTCGCGGGCTGGGGAGGCAAGAACCCCCGCTTCTCCGAGTTCGCGGCGGACGGGACATTGCTCTTCGACGAGAGCTTCGTCTCGCCCAAGAGCAGCTCCTACCGCGCCTATCGCTCAGCGTGGAGCGGGCATCCGACCGATCGTCCCGCCGTGGCGGCGACCGCCGCCGGCGCCACCACGACGGTCTACGCGAGCTGGAACGGCGCCACCGAGGTCGCCCGCTGGCGCGTGCTGAGCGGCACTGCGCCCGGCTCCCTGCGCGCCGGCCCGACGGTCGCCCGGACCGACTTCGAGACCGCGATCCCGCTCGGCGGCGCCGCCAAGCTCGTGCAGGTCGAGGCGCTCGACCGCTCGGGGAAGGTCATCGGACGCTCAAAGGTGGTCGCCGCGAAGCCGGCTTGACGCGTCAGCCCACCAGTCGCGCTGGCCCTCGACGTCTTCGCGCGGAGCCTCGCCGAGATTGGGCGCGCCGATGACGAGGATCTCGAGACCCTCCGGTCCGGCCTCGTAGCCTCGCCACGTACCGGGCGGGACGCGCACCGCGTCCCACTCCTTGAGCTCGATGATCTCGTCGTCGAGCTTCATCCGCCCGCTCCCGCGCGAGACCACGTAGACCTCCTCCTGCGTCTTGTGCGTGTGGCCGTACGGAAAGCGATAGCCGGGCGGGACGCGCTGGTAGCTCAGGCCCGATCTCTCGAGCTCGAGCGCCTTGGTCGCCAGGCGGAACTCCAGGTCCGGCGCGCCGTCGAACCTGGACCCGACATCCTCCAGGTCCTCCTTGAGGTTCCTGAGCGTGAACGGCACGCTCGCAATCCTATGGCGACCCGGCTGGGGTCGCCGATGGCGAGCGCGAGCTGAACACCGCGTTCTTGGCATCCTCACGAGCGTGGCAACCGAGCGACTGTCGCCAGGGGCGCGCGCTTTTCGGGCGGCCCACGGTGCCGTGACCGTTGCGTTTCTCGTCGCCATCGCCTACGTCTGGTGGTGCGCCCTCACGCGCCGACGCGATCGCTGGCTTCGCCTGGCCGTGTCCGGACTCGTGACCGAGGGCGCCTTCGTCACCGCGAACCACGGAGATTGCCCGCT
>JAXDHW010000145.1:0-13333 GCA_034664365.1 Thermoleophilaceae bacterium | reverse complement strand
TCGAGGTCAACGCCTTCCAGTCGCAGGCGGACGTCGTGATCCAGAAGTCCACGCGGGAGGGCTTCGGGCTCACCGTCTCGGAGGCTCTGTGGAAGGCGCGGCCCTTCATCGGCGGCGACGTCGGCGGCATCCCGCTCCAGGTGGACGACGGGGTCACCGGCTACCTCGTCAAGTCGCCGGAGGAGTGCGCGGATCGCGCCCTGAGAGTGCTCAGGGAGCCGGAGCTGGGCAAGCGGCTCGGCCGCGCGGGCAAGGAGCACGTGCGCACGCACTTCCTCACCCCGCGCCTGCTGCGCGACTGGCTGCGTATCTTCAACGACCTGGGATGAATGGCGACGTCCAGCTGATACTGGTCTCCAACCGGGGACCAGCCACTTTCGACCGCGACGAGGCCGGCGAGCTCCAGGTGCAGCGTGGTGGGGGCGGGCTGGTCACCGCGCTGGCGGGGCTGGTCGAACACCGCGACGCGCTCTGGATCGCCTCGGCGATGACGGACGGCGACGTGCAGGTGAGCCGCCAGCACGGTGGTCGCGGCTTCGAGTGCAACGTCGACGGCACCGCCTACCGGATCCGCTTGGTCGAGAGCGACCCCGAGGCCTACGACCAGTTCTACAACGTGATCGCGAACCCGATGCTGTGGTTCATCCAACACTACCTCTGGGACCTCTCGAACGCGCCCGACATCCGCCGCGAGGAGGTGGCGGCGTACGAGGACGGCTACCGCGTGGTCAACGAGGACCTCGCGCGAGCGGTGCTCGACGAGGTGGAGGCGGAGGACGCCGTGGTGCTCCTCCACGACTACCACCTCTACTGCGCGCCGCGGGTGATCAGGCAGGCGCGCCCGGATCTCTTCCTCCACCACTTCATCCACATTCCGTGGACTCAGCCGGATGCCTGGCGCGTGCTCCCGGCCGACATCCGCGACGACATCTACGAGGGGCTGCTCGCCAACGACATCATCGGCTTCCACACGCGCGCGTACCGGCGCAACTTCCTGCTCTGCTGCCGCGAGCTGTTCGGCCTCGACGTGGACGAGGCCGCGGGCATCGTCCGGCACGAGGGGCGCGAGGTGTGGGTGCGGCACTACCCGCTGCCGATCTCGGCGCAGACGTTCGACCGGACCGCGCAGCGGCCGGCCGTCCACGAGTACGAGCGCGAGATCCTGCGCCGCCGCCGTGAGCACCTGATCCTGCGCGTTGACCGCGCCGACCTCTCGAAGAACGTGCTCCGCGGCTTCACCGCGTTCGACCTCTTCCTCGATCAGCACCCGGAGTTCCGCGAGAACGTCACCTTCCTCGCTCAGCTGATGCCCTCACGCCAGGACGTGCCCCAGTACGCCGAGTACCTGGAGCGGATCGAGGCGGTGGTCGCCGTCGTCAACCATCGGCACGGGACGACCGACTGGATGCCGATCGACCTGCGCCTCGAGGAGAACCTGGAGCGCGCGATCGCCGGCTACAAGCACTACGACCTGCTGATCGTGAACGCGATGTTCGACGGCATGAACCTCGTGGCCAAGGAGGGGCCGCTCGTCAACGAGCGCCACGGCGTGAGCCTCCTGTCGGAGAACACGGGCGCGCACGAGGAGCTGGGCGAGTTCGCGCTCTCGGTCAACCCGTTCGACGTGCAGGAGCAGGCGGACGCCATCCACCGGGCGCTCACGATGGAGCCCGACGAGCGAGCCTGGCGCGCGGAGGGTCTCAAGAGCATCATCGGCCAGCGCGACCCGGGCGACTGGGTCGACGACCAGCTGCGCGACATCGACATGAAGCGCGCCGGGGCGCGACTCGGGCCGGACGGCGTGCCGGCACTTCGGTGAGCGCGGACCGGCTCCAGATCGCACGCGCGTGCTACGAGGCCTACGAGTCGGGTGACCGGAGCGTGCTGGAGCGCACGCTGACCGACGACTTCGAGTTCTTCAGCCCACCCGATCCGGGGATCGACCGCGAGCGCTACTTCGAGCGCTGCTGGCCCAACTCGGAGCTGCTCGATTCGTTCGAGTTCAAGCGGCTCGTGGAGGTGGGCGACGACGAGGTGCTCGTGACCTACGAGACTCGGAGGAAGGACGGCAGCCGCTTCCGCAACACCGAGGTGCTGACGTTTCGCGGCGATCAGGTGTGCCGCACGGAGGTCTACTTCGGCTGGGACCTCGAACCACGCCCGTCATAGAAATTCGGGCGCGGCCGGAGGGGGCGGCGGTGGTGATGGCGCGGAGCGTGTGACCGGTGGCGCCACGGGCGGCGGCGCGGGCGCAGGCGGCGGCGCGGATCGCGGCGGCGGGGCCGGCCTCGCGGCACCGCCCGCACGGCGACGATGCCGCGGACCGCGGTGCCGCCGCCCCTGTCGTCCGCCTCTCCGTTGGCGGTGTGGCGGCGGATCGGGCTCGGCAGCCACGGGCGGCGCTTTCAGCGGGAGAGGCTGGGCGCCGCCGCGGGGCGGCGCTGGATGGATGCGCAGGGTGTCCTGGGGGATCGCCGGCGCCCGCCTCCCGCACGACCGCGGTCCCGCCGCGATCAGGAGGCCCGCGGCCAGGATCGCGGCCAACCGCCCCACGTTCCCCCATCGCACCCGGTCGAACAGACCGGGCGGACCGTCTCCTTGCCTGCGTGCCATGCCCGTCTAAGGGCCGTATGCGCCGGGGTTCTCCCCCCTGGCGCGGGCCGGTCCACTGCTATCTTCCGCCGCTCGTGGCCCGGCTCTACGACCTCATGCTCATGCTCGATCCGAACGCTCCCGAGGAGCGCCAGAGCGAGGTGCTCTCGAACGTCGGATCGATGATCGAGGCGTCCGGCACGTTGATCGGCCGCCACGACTGGGGCGTCCGCCGGATGTCGTTCGAGATCGACCACCGGCCCGAGGCCGCCTACCACCTGATCCAGTTCGAGACCGACTCGAGCGACCTGCTCCAGCAGCTCGAGCACTCGCTCAAGATCGCCGACGGGGTGCTGCGCTTCCGCATAATCCGCCTGAAGCCGGGCTCCCCGCCGCCGCCCACGCCGCGCACGGAGGCCCCGCGCACGCGCGAGCGCCCGCAGGACACGCGAGTGGCGCCCCGCGCGGCGGCTGACTCCCAGCGCCCGGAGGGCGAGGGCGAGGGCGAGCCGCCGGCGCCCGCGGAGCCCGCGGCCGCCGACCCGGAGCCCTCCCCGGAGAGCTCCGAGCAGGCCCCCGCGTAACGGGCTCGCGCCCTACGTGACGATTCGGCGAATTCCCGCCGACATTCCGGCGACTTCTGGCAAGCACGCGGTCATTCCGGCGGTTGCCGCATGTACTCTCGGCTGACCACTTCCGAACCGCTCACAGAGAGAGAAGGAGCGCCCGAGATGGCAGCAACCAACATCAACCGCGTCGTCATGACCGGCAACCTCACCCGCGACCCGGAGCTCCGGACCACGGGGGGCGGCACGTCGGTCTGCAGCCTGCGGATCGCCTGCAACACGCGCCGCAAGGACGAGACCGGCAACTGGGTCGACAAGCCCAACTACTTCGACGTCACCGTCTGGGGTGCCCAGGGCGAGAACTGCGCCCAGTACCTGGCGAAGGGCCGCCCGGTGGCGGTCGACGGCCGTCTCGAGTGGCGCGAGTGGCAGGACAAGGACGGCAACAAGCGTCAGTCGATCGACATCATCGCCGACTCCGTGCAGTTCCTCGGCTCGCGTGAGGGCGGCGAGAACGGCGGACGCTTCACGCCGCAGAGCGACGTTCCGGCCGACACCGCCGACTTCCAGACGGCGCCCGCGGCCGGCGGTGGCGGCGCAGCCGAAGACGACATCCCCTTCTAGCCGGGAGCGGAATTCGTCCGATGGCCGAGCATGCCTCCGTCGCTACACTCGCACCGCTGAGAAAGCGGACGAAGAGGGACGCGCAGAGTGGCGAAGGCAAGAGGGCGGCAGCAGACACCCAGCCGCCGCAGAGACAGAGGGAAGGGACCGGCCGGCGGCGGGCGTTTCAAGCCGTGCCAGTTCTGCCGCGACAAGATCGACGTCGTGGACTACAAGGACTTCCCCACGCTCCGCCGCGCCATGAGCGAGAAGGGCAAGATCCGCTCGGCGCGCATCACCGGCTCGTGCCGCCGCCACCAGGCTCAGCTTGCGCTCGCGATCAAGCGTGCTCGCGAGCTCGGCCTCCTGCCGTACGTGTCAGAGCGCTGATGGCTGCAAACCGTCGCATGTCCGCGTCCTCGGTCGCGGACATGCGAAGCATGGTCCGCTCCCTGCGTCCTTGCCCTGCTCGGTTTTCGCAATCAGGCGAGGTCCTCTAATGGCTCAAGCCATCCTCTTGAAGGATGTCGAGCGGCTGGGCGAGCGCGGCGACATCGTCGACGTCTCGCAGGGCTACCTGCGCAACTACCTGCTGCCGCGCCGGCTCGCGCACACGGCCACGGCGGCCTCGATAGCGGAGGCCAAGCGGCGCATGGAGGCCCAGGAGCGCGCCCAGCGCGAGGCCTCCGAGCGTGCGGAGGAGAACGCCGCCCTGCTCTCGCGCACGGTGCTCACGATCTCGCAGCCCGCGGGGGATGACGGGCGCCTGTTCGGGTCGGTCACGGCTCAGGACGTGGCGGACGCGATCCGCCAGGCGCGCGACCTCAAGCTCGACCGCCGCAAGATCCAGCTCGACGAGCCGATCCGCACCACCGGCACCCACATGGTCACCGTGGAAGTGCACGACGGAGTGACGGCCAACGTCAAGACGATCGTCACGGCTGCGGGATGACGCTGCAAACCGTCGCATCCCGGCGTCCTCGGGTCTTGGCTTGGCCCACCGAGCTTTCGCGTCATCAGATGACGCGCCTCGCCCCCGGCACCAGCAGCGTTTGACGGGCCGTGGCAGTCTCGGTTCCGCCGCCTGAGCAGACCTCGGGCAAGCGGCCTCCGCAGAACGAGGAAGCCGAGGTATCAGTCCTCGGTGCGATCCTCCTGTCCGAACAGGCGCTCGACGGCATCCTGATCGACGTCAAGCTGCGGCCGGGCGACTTCTACCGGCCGCGCCACGGGGTGATCTACGGGGCGATGATCCGCCTCAAGGAGAAGGCGGACCCCGAGCCGGTCGACGTGCTCACAGTCTCCGACGAGCTCGAGCGCGCGGGTCAGCTCGAGGAGGTCGGCGGCCGCGAGTACGTCCACTCGCTGCCCAACCTCGTGCCGGCGGCGGCCAACGCGCGCCACTACGCGCGGATCGTCAAGGAGCACGCCATGCTGCGGCGCCTCCTGGACACCACGCGCGGCATCCAGGAGGACGTCTTCGGCTTCGCCGGCGAGCCGCACGAGCTGCTGGAGAAGGCCGAGGCCCAGCTCTACCGGATCGCGCACGACGACCGCACCGGCGAGCTCCGCTCGATCGAGGCGATCCTGCACGACGAGCTGGCAAAGCTGGAGCGGGTCTCCCGCGAGGGCGTGGCGATCACGGGCACGCCCTCCGGCTTCAAGGACATCGACGAGCTCACCGGCGGCTTCCAGCCCGGCAACCTGATCGTGCTGGCCGCACGGCCGGCCATGGGAAAATCGGCCCTCGTCACCAACATCGCCCAGAACGCCGCGGTCGACCACGGCCGCGGCATCGCGCTGTTCTCGCTCGAGATGTCGGAGACGGAGCTCGCGCAGCGCTTCATCGCCGCGGAGGCCAAGCTCAACGGCGACGACCTGCGCAAGGGGCGGGTCCGGCCGGACCGCTGGCCGAAGGTCGTCAAGGCCACCGAGAAGCTGCACGCCGCGCCGCTCTACATCGACGACTCGAGCGACCTCGGCGTGATGGAGATGCGCGCGAAGGCGCGTCGCCTGCACGCCCGCGAGCCGCTCGGCCTCGTCATCGTCGACTACCTCCAGCTGATGCGCCCGGAGGCCGGGGCCGACAGCCGCGTCGAGCAGATCGGTCAGATCAGCCGCGGGCTCAAGCTGCTGGCGCGCGAGCTCAACATCCCGGTGATCGCCGTCTCGCAGCTCTCCCGCGCGGTGGAGCAGCGCCCGGACAAGCGGCCGCTGCTCTCGGACCTCAGAGAATCGGGGTCGATCGAGCAGGACGCCGACCTCGTCATGTTCATCTACCGCGACGAGTACTACAACAAGGAGTCGGAGCGACCCGGCGAGGCCGACATCATCGTCTCCAAGCACCGCAACGGACCGATCGGGGACGTCACGCTCACGTTCCTCTCGCGCTACCCCAAGTTCGCGAACATGTACAAGCCGCCGCCCGGCGGCCAGATGCCTCCGCCGGACGGCGGCAACGGCCACGGCGGCAACGGCCACGGCGGCAACGGCCACGGCGGTGCCGGCCCGGCGCCCGACTTCCCGCCGCCGCCCACCGCCGGCAACGGTGGCTCCGAGGACGATCCCTGGTGAGCTTCGAGAGCGACTTCTGCCCGCGCGGCGTCTGCGACGGCAGCGGCTGGCTCCTCGACGAGGAGACGGACGAGGCGCGGCCGTGCGAGTGCCGCGAGGTGAGGATCAACCGCGCCAGCAGCCGCCGGATCGGGTCGGGCATCCCGCGCCGCTTCCGCACCGTCTCACTCGAGAGCAATCCCCTCCGTGACTTCCCGCCCGAGGTGCTCCGCCAGGTGCGTGACTTCGTGGCCGACATCGACGACAACCTCGACCGGGGCCGGGGATTCTGGTTCTACGGCGACGTGGGGACGGGGAAGACGTCGCTCGCGATGGTGATCTCCCGGGCGGCCGTCGAGGCCGGCAGGTCGGTGGCGATCTACTCGATGCCACAGCTGCTCGCCGACATCCGAGCCACGTACGAGGAGGGCTCGGGCAGGTCGTACCTCGACCTGTTCCGGCGCCTGTCGCAGGTCGACCTCCTGCATGTCGACGACGTCGGCGCGGAGAAGACGACGGAGTGGGTCCTGGAGCAGCTGTATGCGATCGTCAACGAGCGCTGGCAGGAGCAGCGATCGATGCTGGTCACCACCAATCTCACCGACCGCGACCGTCTGCGGGAGCAGCTCGGGGAGCGGACCGTGTCCCGCCTCTCCGAGATGTGCGCCACCATTCCGATCATGGGCAACGACTTGCGCAAGGCGATGCCCGATTGGGAGCAGCGCACCCGGGCCGAGGCGAGCTAGGCCATGCCGGGGCTCGTGGTCGTCGGCGCCCAGTGGGGCGACGAAGGCAAGGGGAAGGTCACGGACCTGCTTGCCGAGCGGGCCGACGTCGTCATCCGCTACCAGGGCGGCAACAACGCCGGCCACACGATCGTCCGCGACGGCGAGGTCTACAAGTTCCACCTGATCCCGTCCGGGATCCTCTACCCGGGCAAGGCCTGCCTGATCGGCAACGGCGTGGTCGTGGACCCGCAGGTGATCACCGACGAGATCGCCGGCCTCCACGCTCGCGGGATCGACACCACCGGCCTCAAGATCTCCGCCAACGCGCACGTGATCATGCCGTACCACCGCCTGCTCGACGACGAGGGCGAGATGAAGCTCGGCAAGCTCCAGATCGGCACCACGCGCCGCGGCATCGGCCCCTGCTACGCCGACAAGTCGGCCCGGCTCGGCATCCGGATGCAGGACCTGCTCGACGAGAAGATCCTGCGGCAGAAGATCTTCGCGGCGCTCGAGCCCAAGCGGCTCACGCTCCGCCCGTACGAGAAGGACCCGGCGCTCGACCTCCACGCGATGACCGAGGAGTACCGCACGCTCGGCCACCGGCTCGAGCAGTACATCGCCGACACGTCGAAGATCGTCTGGGACGCTCTCGACCGCGACCGGCTCGTGATCTTCGAGGGCGCGCAGGGCACCCTCCTCGACATCGACCACGGCACCTATCCGTTCGTCACCTCGTCCAACCCGATCGCGGGCGCGGCGTGCGTCGGCGCCGGCGTCGGGCCCAAGGACATCGACGAGGCGTGGGGGATCATGAAGGCGTACTCCACGCGTGTCGGCGCGGGTCCGTTCCCGACCGAGCTCGAGGGCGAGCTGGGCGACCGGATCCGGGAGGCCGGCGGCGAGTTCGGCACCACCACCGGCCGGCCGCGCCGCTGCGGCTGGCTCGACCTCGTCGCGCTCCGCTACGCCATCCGCCTCAACGGGCTCACCGGCCTCGCCATCACCAAGCTCGACGCCCTCACCGGCATCGACCCGCTCGGCGTGGCCACGCGCTACGTCGGGCCCGACGGCGCGAGCTTCGACGAGTTCCCGTACCACCAGTCGGTCGTGCACAAGGCGCGCGGCGAGGTGGTCGAGCTGCCCGGCTGGCACGAGGACATCACGGGCGCGCGCACGCTCGACGATCTGCCGGCCAACGCGCGCGCCTATCTCGACTTCGTCGGCGAGCGCCTCGGCGTGCCGACCGTGCTCGTCGGCGTCGGCCCAGGGCGCGAGCAGGTGATCACGACGGGAGCGGCGCCGGACCTCCTGCCGGAGCGTCCTCCGAAGGCCGAGGCGGCGTAGCCGGAGCATCGAGCACGATCCGCTCCCCGCGGCGGATGAAGCGAACGCCGAGTCCCACCGTGCCGATCAGCGCGGCGACCGCCAGCGAGATCTGCACGCCGAGGATGCCCTCCGGGCTCCAGTAGACGTCCTCGAGCTCGAGCAGCAGCGCCGACTCGTCGAGCGTGAGCCCCATCCCGACCCCGAACGGGATGGCGAGCTTCGGCTCGATGTCCTCGTTGCGGGTGAGGATCGCGACCGCGCCCGAGGTGAAGGCGAGCACGATCCCCGGGACGAAGTGGTGGATGTGGCGGCGTCCGAGCACCACGTTGCGAAATGGCCCGACCGTGTCGCGCTCGCGCAGCCCCCAGGCCACGGTCCGCACCGACACGAACGTGACCACGAACGAGCCGAGGAGGTTGAACGTGGCGTTCTCGCGCGTCGATACGTCCTGGTAGCCGGCGACCGCCACGTCCACGACCTCCGACACCGCCTCCTGCGCCGCGGGCAGCAGCTCGTCGGTCTCGCTCGGGAGCGGCGCGGACCCGCGCTTCCAGATACGCCCGACCTCACCCGCGGCGACGCCGACCGTGGTGGCCGCGGCAAGGAGCGCGAGCGCCTTGGTGGGGCGGTCGGGTGCCCAGACCCAGCCCTCGGAGCGCAGCGCCACGCCGGCCACCCGTCGCCGCAGCCGCGCGCTGAGACGCCGCGGCGAGCGGAGGTCGCGCGCCCTCACGCCGTGCCCGTCTCGTCGGCGCGCAGCTCGCGCACGACGCGCGCGGGCACGCCCACCACGAGCGTGCGCGGCGGGACGTCGCGCGTGACCACGGCCGCGGCGCCCACGAACGCCTCCTCGCCGACCTCGACACCGGGGAGCAGCGTGGCGCCGCCCCCGATCCGGCAGCCGCGCCGCAGGCGCGGGCCGCGCAGTGGCTCGCCGTCCGCCCGGCGCCCGGCGGTCGCGTCGTTCAGGGTCCGCACGCCGGGTCCGACGAAGACGTCGTCCTCGATCTCGCAGAACGCGGTCACGTAGCAGTCGCTCTGGATCCTCACCCGCGCTCCCACGAGCGCGTCGTTCTCGAGCGACGAACCACGTCCCACCACGGATCCGCTCCCGAGCGCGGCACGCTCGCGCAGGTGCGCCTGGTCACCCACCACCGCGTCGGCCCCGACGGCCGCGCCGGAGACGAGCACCGCGCCGGCGCCGATCGTCGCGCCGTCGCCGATCACGAGCGGCGGCGGCTCCTCGCGCGAGGCGCGCGAGCGCGGCCCGACCGAGACCGGCTTGCCGAGCACCGCGCCGTCGTGGATCCGCACCCGCTCGCCGATCGCCGTGCCCGCGTGGATCACCACGTGTCCGCCCACCACGGCGCTGTCGGGGATCGTCACACCCTCGCCGACGAGCAGCCCGGGCGCGCGGTCAGACGGGGACAGCACGCCTGATCGCGGCTCGGCCATCACCGCGCCTGAGTGTATGTGTCGAGCACGTCGCAGATTCGCTCCGCCGCGTGGCCGCCGCCGTACAGCTCCGGACGCGACCCGCTCGGCGGCGCGCGATCGAGGGCCGCGAGCGCGGCCTCGCGGTCGAGGTCGACGAGCACGTTCCAGCCCGCGTCGACCGTCTCCACCCACTCGGTCCGGTCGCGGAGGGTGACGCAGGGGACGCCCAGGAGGTAGGCCTCCTTCTGGAGCCCGCCCGAGTCGGTGAGGATCGCGCGCGCGCCGGCCGCGAGCGCAAGCAGGTCGAGATACCCGATCGGCGGGGCGAGCCGGATTCCGTCCGCGGTCTCGAGCCGAGCGAGCTCGCCGGTGGCCTCGAGGCGCGCGCGTGTGCGCGGGTGGACGGGGAAGACCGCCGGGGACGGGAGCGCGAGCAGCAGGTCGACGAGCAGCCGGAGCCGCTCCGGATCGTCCACGTTGCCGGCGCGGTGCGCCGTCACGAGCACGTACCGGCCCGGTTGCACGCCGTGCTCGCGCAGCGCGTCCGACTCCGCCCGGGCGCGGGGCGCCATCGCCATCGCCACGTCGGCCATCACGTCGCCGACGAGGTGCACCCCGCGCTCGATTCCCTCGCGGCGCAGGTTCTCCACGGCCGTCTCCGTCGAGCACAGCAGCAGGTCGCTGGCGTGGTCGGACAGCACGCGGTTGAGCTCCTCCGGCATCGACCGGTCGAACGACCGCATGCCGGCCTCCACGTGCGCGACGGGCACGTGCGCCTGCGCGCCCGCGAGCGCGCCCGCGAGCGTGGTGTTGGTGTCGCCGTAGACGAGCACCAGCTCGGGCCGCAGCTCGCCCATGACCGCGTCGAGCGCCTCGAGCATGCGGCCGGTCTGGACCGCCGGACTGGCCGACCCCACGCCCAGCTGACGGTCCGGATCGGGGATCCCGAGCTCGTCGAAGAACACGCGCGACAACTCGTCGTCGTAGTGCTGGCCGGTGTGGACGATGTGCTCATCGTGCCCGCGCCCGCGCACGCGGTTGGACACGGCGGCCGCCTTGACGAACTGTGGGCGGTTGCCGATGACGGTTACGATGCGCACGGAAGCAATGGGTTGGGCCTGATGTTGGGAATGGCGCGGGGAATGACGTCCGCGGCGCGAGCCGCATATGCCGTCGGGACGTCGGCGGCGCGGCATGCCGTGTGGTACGTCAGATATCAGGTCGACGGGACGGCGCGGGCGCGCCGGCAGCCGCCGCGGCCCAAGCGTACGTCGGGCAGCTAGCCGAGCGAGGCGGCGCCGAGGCCGTCCTCGACCTGGCCCGGCTCGGCGGTGAGGACGTCGAGGCTCGGTCCCGAGCCGCGCAGGCGCTCCTCGATCGAGTTCTCGGCGGAGAAGTGGGTCACGGCGCGATCGCCGCCGAGCGCGCGCGCCTCGGCGAGCGCCTGCTGGACCGCGTGCATGATCGCGTCGGAGGCGGCGCCGTGCTTGGGGTAGGAGGCCACGCCGAAGCTCATTGTGTTGGGGCCGTGCTCGTCCGGGCAGCGCTCGCGGATGAGTGCGCCGATGCGCTCCGCCATGACCACGGCACCCTGCTCGTCCGTGTAGGGACAGACGACCGCGAACAGCTCGTCGTCGATTCGTCCCGCCTCGTCGTTGAGGCGGATCGTCCCGCCGATCTCGCGCCCCACGGCGGCGATCAGCTCCTCGGCCCGGCGGTCGCCGAGACGCTCGCGCAGCTCGCCGTCGCCGTCGATCCGGCAGATCACGACTCCTACGCGGTTGCCGCTCCGGCGGGCCCGCTCGAGCTCCTTCTCGAGGAGCTCGTCGTAGCCGTGCGCGTCGAGGAGCCCCGTCAGCATGTCGGTCCGAGACCTCGCGTCGAGCGAGGCGAGCAACCCGTCGATGCGCTCGCGCATCACCCGGACCAGCACGCCGGCGACGACGAGAGCCAGGGTGAAGACGATCCAGCGCACGATCGAGGCTTCGAAGGACCCGCCCGCGATCTCGAGCACGACGGCGAAGGCCGCGCCGATGAAGCCCGTCTGCACGGCTGCCTGGAAGCGGCTCAGGAAGTAGAAGGCGTAGAAGACGACCCAGAGGTAGAAGAGGAGGAATGGGCTGTGGGAATCGCTCGACCCGATGACCGACCACTCGATGAGCATCGAGCCGCACAGCAGGAAGACCGAGAGCGTCCAGCGCGGGAGGCGGTCGTAGCCGATGAGGAGGAGCACGGCGATCATGGCCGAGCAGCCGCCGGTCATCGCGATCCGCACCCCGTCGAGGTGGTCGGCGACGGGCGATACGAGCGCCGCGCCCGCGACGATCGCGCCCACGAGGAAGACGTACATCAGCAACCGCGCGGCCATGGCACGCTCCGCGCGTTCCCTGTTCTGAGGGCCGCCGGGCGCCCGCAGGCCCAGGCGCTCGAGGATCGGAGGATCGATCGCCACCGCGATTCTTATCGGCAAAGCGGCGCGAAACTTGCGCGAAGCAGTGCCGTGGAGGGCGGCGCTCCTACTTAGGCCTGGCGGACCACGTGACCTTGCCCGAGCCGCACTTCGTCGGCTTGTCGTCGGGGAAGGTCAGCTTGCTCTTCACGTGGAAGTCCCCGGAGACGGTCGACCTGCCGTCCTTGCGCTTGAACGCGCCGTGCATCGAGACGGTGCTCTCGGCGTGCCCACCGCCCGCGATCGGCTCGCCGTAGCCCGCGCTCTGCTCGAATTTGCCCTCCGTGATCGGGAGGCCCCTGAAGCGCGTGCTGCTGCGGAAGTACTTGGACTCGTCCTTGCAGGCGGCCCCATAGCGGATGAGCATGCTGACGACCTTCTTGCCGTCCTTGGAGGTCTTCAGGGAGACGGTGCATGGCCGGTTGTCGACGCCGTCGACGTGGCAGACCGCGCCCTGACTCGTCAGGCCTCTGTAGGTCGCGTCCTTCTTGACCGGCGACCGGGGGTTCTTCTTGGCGTCGACGACGGGGACGACAAGTAGTGAGGCGGCGGCGACGACGGCGAGCATCCGTGCTCGGTGCATGTGTCAATCGTGCGAGAGAGAGCCTCGCTTGTCAAGGCAGGCGGTGAAACGACTGCGCCGATGGGCCGTGAAGGACTCGAACCTTCAACCTTGGGCTTAAGAGGCCCCTGCTCTACCAGTTGAGCTAACGGCCCGGGACTACCAGGCCCGATATCGACCGGGCGGCGGCCATTCTAGAGGCCGCCCGCACCTGGGTTCAGAGGCCGGCTAGGAGGGGCTCTCGGCCTGCGCGCCGTCGCCCGCGGCAACGCTCGCGAGCGCCTCCTCGCGCGACGCGTGAATCGGGAAGACGCGGTCGAGGCCGGTGATCTCGAAGATCTTGGAGATGTTCTGATCGGTGCAGACGAGTGCCAGCGAGCCGCCCGAGGGGCGCAGGCGCTTGACGCCGCCGACGAGCACACCCAGCGTGGTCGAGTCGATGAAGGTGGCCTTCGACAGGTCCACCACGAGGTTCTTCTTTCCGTCCTCGATCACCTGCACGAGCCGCTCCTTG
>JAXDHW010000144.1:0-9536 GCA_034664365.1 Thermoleophilaceae bacterium | reverse complement strand
AGGCGCTCACGCAGGCCGTGGCCGAGGAGCCGGCCGAGACCGAGCGGCAGCCGTACGACGACTTCGACATCGCGGTCATCCGTGAGCTCCAGGGCGACATGCCGGTGATCCCCGAGCCGTACGCCCCGACCGCCGACGCGCTCGGCATCCCGCAGTCCCGCCTGCTCGAGCACCTCGAGGGCATGCGCGAGCGCCGCCTCCTGCGCCGCGTGGCCGCGATCCTCTTCCACCGCCGCGCCGGCTTCTCCGCCAACGGGATGGGCGTCTGGAAGGTCCCCGAGGAGCGGATCCTGGAGCTCGCGCCGCGAATGGCCGCGGTGCGCGGGATCTCACACTGCTACCAGCGTCCGACCTACGAGGACTGGCCCTACTCGGTGTTCACGATGGCCCACGGCCGCTCGAAGGAGGAGTGCGACGCGGTGCTCGACTCGATCGCCGCCGACACCGGGATCGAGGAGCGCTCCACGCTCTACTCGTCGACCGAGTTCAAGAAGATCCGCCTCCTCTACTTCACTGACGAGTTCAAGCAGTGGGAGGCGGAACGCCTCTAGTGCCGGGGGCCGAGGTCGGCACCCGCTCGCTGGAGCTCTACAACCGGGCGCTCCAGCTCATCCCCGGCGGTGTCAACTCGCCGGTCCGCGCGATGCAGGCGATCGGCCGCGACCCGATCTTTGTGGAGCGCGGCGAGGGCGCCGAGCTGGTGGACGTGGACGGGACGCGCTACGTGGACTGGGTCATGTCGTGGGGACCGCTGATCGCCGGGCACGCGCATCCTGCCGTGGTGGACGCGGTCGTGGCCGCCGCGCGCCGCGGCACGAGCTACGGCGCGCCCACCGAGGCCGAGGTCGAGCTGGCCGAGGAGGTCGCCCGGCGGGTGCCGAGCGCGGAGATGGTGCGCATGACCTCGTCCGGCACCGAGGCGGCGATGAGCGCCGTCCGCCTCGCGCGTGCCGCGACCGGGCGCGACCGCGTGGTCAAGTTCGCCGGCGCCTACCACGGCCACGTGGACGGGCTGCTCGCGGACGCCGGCTCCGGACTCGCCACCCAGGGCATCCCGGCGAGCCCGGGCGTGACCGCCGCCCAGGCGGCCGACACGATCGTGGTCCCGTGGAACGACGCCGGCGCCGTCGAGGCCGCCCTCGCGGCGCAGCCGGTGGCGGCGCTGCTGTGCGAGCCGGCGCCCGCCAACATGGGCCTGGTGCCCCCGGAGCCCGGCTTCCTCGAGCTCCTGCGCGAGGCCACGAGCCGCGCCGGCACGCTGCTCGTCTTCGACGAGGTGATCTCGGGCTTCCGCGTGGGCCCCGGCGGCGTGCAGGCGCGCAGCGGGGTGCTTCCGGACCTGACGCTGCTCGGCAAGGTGCTCGGCGGGGGCCTCCCCGCCGCCGCGTACGCGGGATCGGAGGAGCTGATGGAGCGCGTGGCACCCGCCGGCGACGTCTACCAGGCGGGCACGCTGTCGGGCAACCCGCTGGCCACGGCCGCGGGCCTGGCCACGCTGCGGCTCCTCGACCCGGCCGCCTACGACCGCCTGGAGCGCACCACCGAACGGCTCGCCGACGGCCTCGAGCGGGCGGCCGACGACGCCGGCGTGGCAGTCACGGTCCCTCGCACCACCGGCCTCCTCACCGTCTTCTTCTCCCCCGAGCCGGTCCGCGACTACGACGGCGCGAGGGCGTGCGACGCCCGGGCCCACGGCGCCTTCTGCCGCGCCCTGCTCGAGCGCGGCGTCTACCCGCCGCCGTCGCAGTTCGAGGCGTGGTTCGTCTCCCTGGCGCACGAGGACGAGCACGTGGACCGCACCGTCGAGGCCGCGCGGGAGGCGTTCGCGTCGCTGTGAGCACGCTCTCCGAGCTGACGGCCGCCGCCGACGCGACGCTGCGGGCGAACGCCGTCGCCGATCCGCCGGAGGGCGAGTTTGCGCCCCTCGTCCCCGACCCGGTCCGCGGCTTCGTCCTCGAGGCCGTCCGCGAGGGCTACCTGCTGCACTACGACGAGCCGCGCGCGTTCGCCGGGATGGACCCCGATCTGCGCCTGCTTGCAGGGGATTCCCTGTACGCGCTGGGACTGGCGCGACTGGCCGAGACCGGCGACCTCGCCGCCGTGGCCGAGCTGGCCGACCTGATCTCCGCCTGCGCCCAGGCGGAGTCCGAAGGCAGGCGCGAAGGCGTTCGCGAGCTGTGGGAGGCCACGGCCAAAGCGCTTGTGCGCACACAGCCCGGCCCCCCAAACCGATAAAGTCAGCGGGGCTGTCCAAGCCGCCTCACTTCTGCCTTTCAAGCCTTGGCCGACCCTTCGAAGCGACCGCATAAGAAGCAATCGCCGTACACCGTCGACCGCGGCATGCCCGGGGCGTTCGAGGGTGAGACGGTCACGCGACGGCGCCTGTTCACGGGCGGGGCGATGGCCGCGGGCGGCGTGGCGTCGGCCGCGTTCGGCCTCCCGGCGCTCGGCTTCGCGGTCGGTCCGATCTTCAAGAAGACCGAGCCGGCCAACTTCCAGGACGTCGGCCCGGTCGCCGACTTCAACCCGCAGACGTACGTGGCGAAGGTGACGACGATCGTCGCCGACGAGGGCGAGGCGGGCAAGACCACGGTCTACGTGCGCAAGTTCGACCCGACGCGGGACACGGACAAGCTGGGCCAGCCCTACATCGCGATCTCCAACCGCTGCATGCACCTCGGCTGCCCGGTGCGCTACGTGCAGGCCTCGGAGCGCTTCATCTGCCCGTGTCACGGCGGCGTATACGAGTTCGACGGCAAGGTCGCCGGCGGCCCGCCCGTGCGCCCACTCGACCGCTTCGAGACCAAGGTCGAGCGGGGCCGCGTGAAGGTCGGGCCGCGCTTCTCGCTCGACTCCCACCTGCATCGCTTCAAGGTGCGCGACCCGTCGAACCACCTCGACGGCCTGTGGCAGTACCTCTACCCGTCGAGGCCCACCACGTGAAGCTGCTCCCCGGCCCATTGCGCCGCCGCCGCGAGGCGGACGCCCCGACCCCCGGCGACGGGCGCCCAGGCGACGGCGACCTGCGCAAGGGCCACCACGAGAAGGTCGCCCTCCAGCGTGAGAAGGAGGCCGACAAGGAGCGCCGCAAGGAGGCGCTGAAGGAGGTGCCGATCGCGGTCGTCGGCTGGGTCGACGAGCGCACGGGCGCCGGGCCGTTCCTGCGCGGCTTCCTCTACCGCAAGGTCCCGAAGGGGACCAACTGGTTCTACACGCTCGGCTCGGCCACGATGTTCGCCTTCCTCTCGCAGGCCGTCACCGGCGTGTTCCTGGCCATGTACTACCGGCCGTCGACCACCCAGGCCTACGAGTCGATCCAGCACATCCAGAACGACGTCTTCCTCGGCCAGCTCGTCCGCGGGATGCACCGCTGGGGCGCCAGCGTGATGGTGATCCTGATCTTCCTCCACATGGGGCGGACGTTCTTCTTCGGCGCCTACAAGTACCCGCGCGAGCTCAACTGGATCATCGGCGTCGTCCTGCTGATCCTCACGATGCTGATGGGCTTCAGCGGTTACCTGCTGCCGTTCGACCAGCGCTCCTTCTGGGCCACGGTCGTGGGCGTGAACCTCAACTCGTCGGGCCCGCTGGTCGGCCCCTACCTCGCCGACTTCCTCCGCGGCGGCTCTGAGTTCGGCGCCACCACGCTCAGCCGCTTCTACGCGATCCACATGCTGCTCGTGCCCGGGCTGATCGCCGCGCTGATCGGGGCGCACCTGTACCTCGTGGCCAAGCTCGGCACAACCGCGCCGCCCTGGCTCAAGGCGGAGAAGTCCCGCGAGCTCGCCAAGGAAGAGATCTAGCGGTGAACGCCCGCGAGAAGGAGCAGTACCTCCGCGAGTACCACGTCCTGAAGATGAAGGGGAAGCCGTTCTTCCCCTACGCCGTCCTCAAGGACTCGCTCATGGCCTGCATCGTGCTCGCCGTGATCCTCGCGATGGCGATCCTGTTCGGCTCGGAGCTCGGGCCGAAGGCCGACCCGACGTCGACCACCTACACGCCGCGCCCCGAGTGGTACTTCTTCTTCCTCTTCGAGCTCCTGCGCGTGGTCAAGCCACCCGCGCTCGTGTTCATCGCAACGGTCGGGATCCCCACCGTCTGCATGGTGCTGCTGATCCTCCTGCCGTTCATCGACCGCAACCCGGAGCGCAACCCGCTGCGCCGGCCGATCGCCACGCTCGCCGGCATCACGGTCATCGCCGCGATGGCCTACCTCACGATCGAGGGAGCGTTCGCGGGGTCGCCGACGGAGATCGAGATGAGCGTGTCGGGGTCGCTCGAACGCGGGAAGGCCGTGGCCGCGTCGTCGGGCTGCCTCGGCTGCCACAAGATCGGGGAGAACGGCAACTCCGGGCCGGGACCGCAGCTCACGAAGGTCGGCGCGCGACTACCGCGCCAGGCGATCGCTCGCACGCTCATCAACCCCACGCCGCCGATGCCCACCTACTCGAAGCTGCGCCAGCAGAACCCCAAGGAGTTCAACCAGCTGGTCGACTTCCTGAGCTCGCTCAAGTAGCGGGCTGTCGCGGCGTGAGCGGGGGACCGATGGCGGGCCCGGGACCCGGCACCCTGCCCGAGGATCAGGTTCGGGCGATGTTCGACCGGATCGCCCGCGTGTACGACCTCATGAACTCGGTGATGACGGTCGGCCTTCACCACCGCTGGCGCGAGCGCGCGGCCGACCTCGCCGCGCTGCGACCGGGGGACAGGGCACTCGACGTCGCCACCGGCACGGGCGACCTCGCCATCGCGCTCAAGCGGAGAGTCGGCACCGGCGGCGAGGTGATCGGCTCGGACTTCGCGGAGAACATGCTCGAGCTGGCGCGCGAGAAGGCCGGCGACGTGCAGTTCGAGCAGGCCAATGCGCTCGATCTGCCCTACGCGGACGGCGAGTTCGACGCCGCCACGGTCGGCTTCGGGGCCCGCAACTTCTCGGACCTCCCGCGCGGCCTCGCCGAGATGACACGCGTGGTGCGCCCCGGGGGGCGCGTGGTTGTGCTGGAGCTCACGACTCCCGAGCGCCCGCCGCTGTCGTGGTTCTTCAGGGTCTGGTTCGACCGGCTCGTGCCGCTGCTCGGGCGCGTGGCGGGCGACTCCGACGCGTACACCTACCTGCCGAGCTCGGTGCGGCGCTTCCCGAACGCACGCGGCCTCGCGGCGGCGATGACCGCGGTGGGCCTGGTGCGCGTGCGCTGGGTGCTCACGGCCGGCGGGATCATCGCCATCCACTCCGGCGAGGTGGAGGAGGCGCCGGCGTGAGCGGACTCGCGCCCGCCGCCGACGTCGTGGCCGCCGGTGGCCCGCGGCTCGCCGGACTGCTCGAGCGGGCGGAGGCCCGGCTGGCCGAGGCGGCCGCCGGCTACGGCGAGGACCTCGGCCGCCACGTCGCGCGGACGCTCGCGGCGGGCGGCAAGCGGCTCCGCCCCACGCTCGTCTTCATCGCGGCCGGCGAGGCGACATCCGACCACCTGGTCGAGGGAGCCGTGGCGGTCGAGCTCCTCCACATGGCCACCCTCGTGCACGACGACGTGCTCGACGGCGGGACGCTCCGGCGCGGGCAGCCGACCGTGTTCGCCGAGGGCGGCCGCGAGGCCGCGACCGCCGCGGGCGACCTCCTGTTCTCGCGCGCCTTCGCGGTCCTCGCCGCCACCGGGAGCGCGGGCGCCGTGCGCGCCCTCTCGGACGCGTCGTCGGCGCTGGCCCGCGGCGAGCTGATGCAGCGCGAGGACGCGTGGTCGATGAACGTGCCCACCGAGCGCTACCTCGAGCGCTGCCGGCTGAAGACCGCGCGGCTGTTCGACGCCGCGTGCCGCCTCGGCGCCCTCCTCGGCGAGCCGGGCAGAGCCGCCGCCGACGGCCTCGGCGCGTTCGGGGACCGGATCGGTGTGGCCTTCCAGATCCTCGATGACGTGCTCGACGTGTCGGGGCCCACGGAGCGGACCGGCAAGCCGCGCGGAGCCGACCTCCTCGACGGGACCGTCACGCTGCCGCTGATCCTCGCGCGCGAGCGCGACCCGACGCTGAGGGAGGTCGACCTACGGACAGCGGTCCGCGACGAGGAGACGGCCGGCGCGGTGGCGGACCGCATCATCGCCACCGGAGCCCTCGACGACGCGCGCGCCGCGGCACTCGGCTACGTGGCCGACGGCAAGCGCGCCCTCGACGGGCTCGACCTGAGCTCGGACCAGCGCGCTCTGCTGGAGCTCGCCGCCAACACGGCGGTCGAGCGCTACGCCTGAGTCGCTGTCGACCTAGAAGTCGACGGGGAGGATGGCGTCAGCCTGGAGCGCCGCGCTGAAGCGGTCGATCTCCTCGGACATGTTCGCCGTGACGAGCCGCTTGTAGTCGCGGCTCAGCGCGTCCGTGCCGCTCTCGAGCTCGTCGTCGAAGCGGTCACACTGGTCCTGGCTGAAGATGCCGGCCTCCGTCCACTCGCACTCGGGACAGCGCAGGGTGACGTTCCAGCTCTTCGACCCCGCCTCGTCCCACTGCACGGGGTAGACCAGGTGCGAGTTGCAGTTGATGCAGAGATGGAGCGCGCGGTCGTCGTCGGCCGGGCGCTGTGCCGGGGCCTCGCGCGGCTCGGCCTGCGAGGCGGAGAACGACGCGTGGTCGAAGTACACGACCTCGATCGTCTTGCCGCTTGGCAGCACGATCTTCTTCAGCTGGTGGTCTCCGTGGCCTGAAATGGGCATCTCGCTCTCCTTAGGGGCCCGTATCGGCATCTCACCCCCCAACTTGAGTGGAACTTCGTCCGGCTGGCATCGGGGATACCCTCCGCCGTCGTGGTACTGAGCGACAGGACGATCCGCGAGGAGATCGCCGCCGGCCGGATCGCCATCGATCCATTCGACCCGGATCTGGTCCAGCCGTCGAGCGTCGACGTGCGCGTGGACCGCAGCTTCCGCGTCTTCCACAACAACCGCTACGCGTTCATCGACGTCCGTGAGCCGATGGAGGACCTCACCGAGCTCGTCGAGATCGACGGGGGCCGGCCGTTCATCCTCCACCCGGGGGAATTCGTGCTCGGTCAGACCCTGGAGCGGGTCACGCTCCCGGACGACCTCGTCGCGCGCCTCGAGGGAAAGAGCTCGCTCGGGCGCCTCGGCCTCCTCATCCACTCAACCGCGGGGTTCGTCGACAGCGGGTTCTCGGGCAACCTCACGCTCGAGCTGTCCAACGTCGCCAACCTCCCGATAACCATCTACCACGGCATGCCCATCGGGCAGCTGTCGTTCATGCGAATGGACGGGCCGGTCGAGCGTCCATACGGATCGCGCGACACGCAGAACAAGTACCAGGGCCAGACCGAGCCCACTCCGAGCCGCTTCTACCTCAACTTCAAGGACGAGCGGTCTACCATGGAGCCAACGTCCCGCCCGGAAGGAAGCTAGATGCCGTCCTGGATCGGCCTACCTGAAATCCTCATCCTGCTCGTCATCGTGCTGCTGATCTTCGGGCCGAAGAAGCTCCCGGAGCTCGGGCGCTCCCTCGGCCGCGGAATGCGCGAGTTCAAGGACTCGATCACCGGCAAGGACGATGACGACGACAAGCAGATCGAGGAGCGCCACGTCGAGCAGGCTGCCCCGGTCGCCCCGGTGACCACCACGGCGACCACGGCCGACGAGGAGGCGCGCGCCCGGGCCGCAGGGCCCGCCGACGCGTCGTAGCGACACGGGGCCGACGGGCGCCGTGGCACGCAAGATCCGCCCGATCGGGCACGAGGACCGCCTCAGCCTCGTCGACCACCTCGACGAGCTGCGCAGCAGGGTCATCATCGCCGTGGGGGCGTTCATCGTGGCGCTCGGGCTCTGCTTCTGGCAGAACCACGAGCTCTTGAAGATCGTCAACGACCCGCTCGGCAAGCGCCAGCCGATCACCCTCGGCGTCACCGAGCCGTTCATCACCACGCTGACGGTGGCGGCCTACGCGGCGATCCTGATCGCGATGCCGATCATCCTCTACGAGCTGTACGCGTTCGTCCTGCCGGCGTTCAGCCCGGGGGAGCGGAAGGTGGCCCTCCCGCTGCTCCTGATGGTCCCGTTCCTGTTCATCGGCGGCGTGGTGTTCGCGTACTTCGTGGTGATCCCGGCCGCGCTCAAGTTCCTGCTCCACTTCAACCAGAGCCAGTTCAACCTCCAGATTCGCGCGCGCGACTACTACAGCTTCTTCTCGCTGACCCTGCTCGCGTGCGGGATCGTGTTCCAGCTCCCGGTGTTCCTGCTCGGGCTGGTGAAGATGGGGATCACAACGCCGGCCAAGCTGCGCAAGAACCGCCGCTACGCGATTCTCGTGATCGCGGTGGTGGCGGCGGCGCTGCCGGGCGTCGATCCCGTCTCGATGCTGATCGAGATGGTGCCCCTGGTGCTGCTCTACGAGCTATCTATCCTTCTCGCGTCGCTCCTGGGGCGCCCATCGCCCGACGTCGCCGACCGGCTGGCGTCCGCCGAGGGCTCGTAGCGGGACTCGACAAACCATGCTCTTCGACCTAAGAGGCAAGCGCCGCCGAACGGTGCAGGTGACCTACGTCACGCTCGCGCTCCTGATGGGCGCCGGGCTCATCTTCTTCGGCGTGGGCAGCGGCACCTCGGGCGGTCTCGCCGACCTCTTCGGCGGCGGGGGCGGCAGCTCGACCGCCAACAAGACGATCGAGAAGAAGATCAAGCGGGCGGAGACAGCGCTCAGGGTCAACCCGAAGGACTCGGCTGCGATGGTGTCGCTCGTCCGCTACCACTACACCCTCGCGTCCGCGGACACGAACCCGCAGACGGGCCAGTTCGGCAAGGACGGTAAGAAGGAGCTGGTCAGAACGAGCGCCGCCTGGGAGCGCTACATCGGGAGCAATCCGAAGAAGCCGGACGCATCGCTGGCGGGCCTGATGGTCGTGGCCTACTCGAACATCGGCCTGAACGACGCCGCGAAGGCCACCGGAGCGGCCGAGATCGTGGCCGACGCCCGCAACGACCCGCAGGCCTGGATCCAGCTCGTGCAGTACGCCACGCTGGCCGGTCAGACCCGCAAGGCCGATCTCGCCGGCAAGAAGGCGATCGAGGTGGCGCCCAAGAAGCAGAAGAAGGCCGCCAAGCAGGCTGTGGCCCAGGCAAAGGCGGCGGGCGCGCAGAAGGCCGGCGCCGGGACGGGTGCCCCGGCGACGACGGCGCCCGGCGGTTAGGCTGTGCGCCCCGTCGAGCATCCCTGCTAGAAACACGTCACAATTCCACGACCCCGCGACTGAGGAGCCTGGTGAACTTCCATATCGACGACGAATCGATCGATGCCGAGACTCATGTGATCGAGCTCGGCGGCGAGGTCGACCTCTACACCGCGCCTGAGTTCAAGGAGCGGCTCGTGCAGGTGATCGAGGACGGAAAGAAGAACCTCGTGGTGGACCTGTCGAAGGCCACCTTCATCGACTCGACCACGCTGGGTGTGCTCGTCGGCGGCGTCAAGCGCCTGCGCCCGTCGGGCGGCTCGCTGGCACTCGTCTGCACCGATCAGAACATCTCCAAGATCTTCGAGATCACCGGCCTCGACCG
>JAXDHW010000117.1:0-2824 GCA_034664365.1 Thermoleophilaceae bacterium | reverse complement strand
CGAGCAGCGGCACCCAGGTGTCGCCGCTGAGGCGCTTGACCTCCTTGCGCCCCTCGGTCTGGTTGAGCGCGTCGGGCAGGAGCCCGAGCCCGTAGGACTTGATCACCTCCGGCTCGTGGCCGGCGTCGCGCAGCGCGCGGTAGGCATTGCCGCACGGGTGGCCACCCGGGCGCGGGCTGCGGAAGGTTCCCCAGCAGACGTACAGCTTCATCGTGGCTCCTCTTCGGGTGCCGGAGTTGTACCGACCACCAGCACGGCGGCGCCGCGAACGTGCCCGGCGCGCAGGCGGTCGAGTGCCTCGTTCGCCCGCTCGAGCGGGTGGGGCTCGACCTCCGTCCTGACCGGGATCTCGGGCGCCAGGCGCATGAATCGCTCGCCATCCGCGCGCGTGAGGTTGGCCACCGAGCGCACCATGCGCTCGTTCCACAGCAGTTCGTAGGGGAAGCTCGGGATGTCGCTCATGTGGATCCCCGCGCACACGACCGTGCCGCCCTTGGCGAGCACCCGCAGCGCCGCCGGCACGAGCTCGCCGGCCGGAGCGAAGATGATCGCGGCGTCGAGCTCCTCGGGCGGCCGCGCGTCCGACTCGCCGGCCCACTCGGCCCCCATCTCGAGCGCGAACTTCCGCCCCTCGTCGTCGCCCTCGCGCACGAACGCGAACACGCGGCGCCCCTCGTGACGCGCGACCTGGGCCACGATGTGGGCGGCCGCGCCGAACCCGTAGAGGCCGAGGCGGTCCGCGTCGCCGGCCATCGCGAGGGCGCGGTGGCCGATCAGGCCGGCGCACAGGAGCGGCGCGGCCTGGGCGTCGGGATACCCCGCCGGAACCGGGAACGCGAACCGCTCGTCCGCGACCGCATACTCGGCGTAGCCGCCGTCGAGGTCGTAGCCGGTGAAGCGCGCGCGGTCGCAGAGGTTCTCGCGGCCCGAGCGGCAGTACCGGCACTCACCGCACGTCCAGCCGAGCCACGGAACACCCACGCGGTCGCCCTCCGCGTAGCGCCGGCCGCCGTGGACGACGCGCCCAACGATCTGGTGCCCGGGCACGAGTGGGAGCTTCGGCTCGGTGAGCTCACCGTCGACCACGTGCAGGTCGGTGCGGCAGACGCCGCAGACATCGACGGCGATCAGCACCTGCCCCGGCCCGGGCTCCGGCTCGGGCAGCTCCGCCGCCCGGAGCGGGGTCCGCGGATCGTCGAGCACCATCGCGCGCACGTCGCGAGCGTACCCGCGTTGCCGTCCGCCACGGTGCCCACGATGTGCGCATGTCCGGAAGGCAGATCACGACAGTCGCAACGCACACGGCACGGTCGATCCGGCGCCGCCTCTCCGCGGCGGCCCGGGAGCGGCGCGGGCATCCATCCGCGCGCGCCCGCCCCATCGCGGCGAGCCCGCTGGGCGATCCGCGCGGCGAGCCGGAGCCGATCCGCGATCACGGTGCCGACGACGCCCGCCTCGACACCCTCCGTGGCGAGCTGGTGCACGAGCTCGACCGTCTCGCGGCCGCGGACCAGGGCTGCTCGGCCGGCTTCCGCCGCATCTGACGCGCGGGTAGGCCCGTAGATTCGGCGGATGCTCTCCCCCGTTCGCTTCGCAGATGGGGCGCTGATGCTGCTCGATCAGACGCGCCTGCCCGCCGAGGAGCACACGCTCGCGTGCCGCAGCGCGGAGGACGTGGCCGACGCGATCCGCCGGCTGGCGGTGCGCGGCGCGCCGGCGATCGGGCTGGCCGCCGCGTACGGGCTCGCGCTCGCGATGCGCGCCGACGACAACGGGGATGCCGCCACCGAGCCGCCGCTCGAGCGCTTCGAGCGGGCGGCCGCCCTCCTCGCCGCCACTCGGCCGACCGCCGTCAACCTCGGCTGGGCGATCGACCGCGGCCGCGAGGCCGCCCGCGAGCACGCGGACGAGGGCAGCGCGGCGATGGCTGGTGCGCTGCTCGAGCTCGCCGACCGGATCGCGGCCGACCAGCGCGACGCCGACCACCGGATGGGAGCGCTGGGAGCCGAGCTGATCGAACCGGGCGACCGCGTGCTCACCCACTGCAACACCGGCCCGCTCGCCACTGGCGGCGCCGGGACCGCAGGCGGCGTGATCGCCGCGGCCTGGGAGGCGGGGCGACTAGGCCATGTGTGGGTCGACGAGACGCGCCCGCTGCTCCAGGGCGCGCGGCTCACCGCGTGGGAGCTGTCGCGCGCCGGGATCCCGTTCCGGCTCGTGACCGACGCGAGCGCGGGCGCCCTCATGGCGCGCGGACTCGTCGACCGGGTCGTGGTCGGCGCCGACCGCATCGCGCGCAACGGCGACGTGGCGAACAAGATCGGCACCTACACGCTGGCGGTGCTCGCCGCCCGGCATTCGATCCCCTTCTACGTCGCCGCGCCCGTCTCCACGATCGATCCGGACACGCCGACCGGCGACGAGATCGTGGTCGAGGAGCGCGACCCGCACGAGGTCACGCACCTGGCGGAGCACGCGCTCGCTCCCGAGGGAGCCCGCGCCACGAACTTCGCGTTCGACGTGACGCCCGCGGAGCTGGTCACGGCGATCGTGACCGAGGCGGGCATTCTCCGCCCGCCGTACGCGGACGCCATCGAGCTGGTGCTCGCGCCGTGACCGACGCGCAGGAGCTGCTCGGCCGCGCCCGCCGGCCGCTGGTCATCGGGATCGGCGGCGGCGGCGACGTGGTGGGCGCGCTGGCCACGGCCGAGCATGCGCGCCTGTACCACGGCGCCCAGCCTGTGGTCGGCGGCGTCACGTGGGAGCGGCGGCCGATCGACCCGCTGCCCGGCCCGCGGCGCGTGGACGAGATCGAGGGCGCGCG
>JAXDHW010000095.1:0-3702 GCA_034664365.1 Thermoleophilaceae bacterium | reverse complement strand
TCACCCCGGCGATCTTTCCCGTCAGCGGGTCACGGAGCGCGCCGACCGCGATTCCCACATCGGGCCCCATCGCGCGGCGAAGTACCGCGGCGCACTCGGGCTCGAGGACCATGTCGGCATCGACCTGTAGGAAGAACGGCTTCCCCACGCGCGCGGCGCCCGCGTTCAGCGCCCGGTGGAACGGGCGCACCCCCTCGACCATCGCCCGCTCCTCGACGGGAAGCGTCTGGGCTCGCAGCGATGCGAGCGCGCGGCTCGTGGTCGGCTCGCCGACGGTCAGGACGACCGCGGCGACATCCGTCGTTTGTCGCGAGTGCGCGGCCATGGGGGTGCAGGTGCGAGCAGAGGGCTCGGTTCTGCCTGGAGGTGCACCCTCCCATCGGCTTGCGCCGGTGTCAACGCTGCGGGGCGCGCGTCACCTTGACCACCGGCGACTCGTCCCGCCTCGTGCGGCGCGCCCGCGGCACGTCATTGTTAGCGTGACGGCGTGGCCCGGAGGAGCGCTCAGGCGGCGGTCGTCGTCGCGATGTCATTCGCGCTCTCGGTGACCGGGTCCGCCGCCGGCGCTGCCAAGGCGCCGACGCGCTACTCGCTCGCCGGCGGGTGCTACTCCCTTGCGAGCGGCGGACAGACCGTCGCGGCGGCGAGCAAGGTCCGCATGCAGGCCACCGCGCTCGGGAGCTACCTGCTGTACACGCCGGCGCGCAAGTTCCTCGCCGCCCAAAACGACGGCTCCGTGGCGGCGGACGACCAGGCGAGTGAGGCCGCGAACTGGCGCGTGACGGGGCCCGCGGGCGGGCCGTTCCGGCTCTCGCCCGCCTCACAGCCCGGCAAGGCCCTCGGCTCGAGTGGCGGGCAGCTGACTCTGGTCCCGGCCTCCTCGGCCGCCCACTTCACCTTCGCACGATCGGCCGGCTGTGCGACCTACCCCGAGGCTCAGCTGAACGCGAGCGGCACCCCCTCGAAGGGCAAGACCGCCTGGGGGGAGGTCGGCGGCTTCCTCGAGGGCCACATGCACTGGATGAACTTCGAGTTCCTCGGCGGCGACTTCCAGTGCGGCCGGGCCTGGCACGCGTACGGGATCCCCTACGCGTTCCCGGACTGCAGCAGCGTCGAGGGACCGAAGGGCAGCGCGGCGCCGGTCCAGAACTTCCTGAACTACGGCGCGCCCGAGCATCCACACGACACGACGGGCTGGCCGAGCTTCACCGAGTGGGGCGCCCACAACCTCACCTACGACGGGGTGTACTGGCGCTGGGTGCAGCGCGCCTGGAAGTCGGGCCTGCGCCTGATGGTCATGCCCATCAACGAGAACCGCGTGCTCTGCACTCTCATCGCCAAGAAGCGCAACTCGTGCAACGAGATGGACGCCGTCCGGCTCGCTCTGAAGGACATCCACACGCTCCAGAACTACGTGGACGCGCAGGCGGGCGGGCCGGGCAAGGGCTTCTTCCAGGTCGTGACGACGCCCGAGCAGGCGCGGCGCGTGATCAACAGGGGCAAGATGGCGGTCGTCCTCGAGATCGAGGTGTCGGAGCTGTTCGACTGCCGCGGGTGGGACACGTCGACCTGCGACAGGAAGCAGATCAAGCGCCAGCTCGACGAGGTCTACCGCATGGGTGTGCGCTCGTCGCTCCTCCTGAACAAGTTCGACAACCCGCTGACCGGAGTGCGCTTCGACAGTGGGCCGGTGGGAATCCTCATCAACGGCGGCAATCACGAGAGCGCGGGCTCGTTCTGGAGCGCCGAGACGTGCAAGGGACGGCTCCACGACAACGAGATCTACAGCCCCTCAGGACCGCTCAGCCCGTTCCTCGCGGGGGTGTTCGCCCAGCTCGGCATAACGGGCGGAACGGCGCCCGCGTACCCGCCCGCGCCGCACTGCAACAGGCGCGGTCTCACCCAGCTCGGGCGCTACCTCGAGCGACGGATGATCAAGAAGCACATGATCATCAACCCGGACCACATGAGCCAGAGGGCGGTCGACGACACGCTCACGCTCATCGAGTCCAAGCACTACTCCGGCGTGATCTCACCCCACGGGTGGATGGACCCCGGCAACTGGCCGCGCCTCTGGAAGCTCGGCGGCCTCGCGTTCCCCGATTCCAACACCTCGTCCCAATACGTGAAGGACTACGCGAAGTACCGCCCGCGCAAGACGCCCTACAAGTTCGGCTGGGGCTACGGCGCCGACCTCGGCGGGCTCGCGGCCCAGCCCGACGCCAGGGCGAACAGCGTTCACTACCCGTTCAAGTCCTACGACGGAAAGGTCACGCTCGGTCGCCAGCGCTCGGGGAACCGCACCTTCGACTACAACAAGGACGGAGTCGCGCACTACGGGCTGTACGCGGACTGGTACGAGGACGTGCGCCACCTCGGAGGGAAGAAGATGGGCGCCGACATGTGGCGCGCGTCGGAGGCGTACCTCGAGATGTGGGAGCGTGCCGACGGGATCCCCTCGCCGGACTGTGGACCGCAGGACCGGGCTCTCTCGGCGGGCGGGCTCGGGCCGGTTCGACTGCGCGCGTCGTGGGAGGCGTTGCTCCGCCGGGCCGGCCAGCCCCAGCAGCGAAAGCGGCTGTGGACGTGGTGCGCCCGCGGCAAGCGGAACCGGACGGCGGCCGACGTGGCGGAGCTCGACCATGCCGGCCACGTCGAGCTCGCCGGCAGCACGGGGCACGGCCGCGGCGCCTTCGGAGCCGAGGTGGGTGCGCCGGTCGGGCGCGTGCGCGGCGTTGCGACGGCGGCGGGCCACGGCCTGTTCGTCCGGCCCGGCCACGACGCGGTCTTCGCCTGGCTCGTGCGTCACGGGCGAGTGAAGGCCGTGGCCGTGGCGACGCCCGGCCTCGCAGGGCACACGGGGGCGCTGCGCGCGGCAATGAACCGCGTGGCCGGGGCGCACGCGAGCCAGGCCAAGCGCGTCTTCGTCCCGAATGCCACGCCGGGCTCCGCCAAGCTGACGGGCGCGAACCTCATCGAGACGAGCGACCCGCGCCTGAACCGCGCGCTGGCGAAGCTCTGCGGGTTGCACTACTAGCGTCCCGCCCGACGCTCATGCCGCGCAGCAGGTAGACGATCAGCCGGCCCAGGAGCTCGTCGGGAACCGCGTCCGGATCCGTGATCCTCTGTACGGCGAGCCCGTGTGTGAGCGCTGCGATCCCGAGCGCTGCCTCCTCGGCCGGGACGGAGAGCTCCCCGCCGAGGTCAGCGGCCGCCCGTTCGGCCGCGACGGCGAACGCCCGCCGCAAACGGCGCGAGCGCGTGCGGAATTTCCGCTGGAACGCCGGCGTCCGCCCCGCGTGGGCCACGAACTCCAGGAACATCGCCCACTCCCGCGGATCGTCGATCTCACGCACGCTCTGCGCCGCGGCGCTCCGCACCCGATTCGCCGCCTCCTCGGAGCTGTCCCCGGAGGGCCCGAGCGTTCGTTCGAGCGCCTCGATGCGCCCCTCGATGCGCTGCTCGAAGAGCGCCAGGAATAGGTCCTCCTTGTTGCGGAAGTTGTAATAGAGCGCGCCGTTCGAGAGCCCGGAAGCCTCCACGATCTCCTCGATGGTGGCCGCGTAGTAGCCGCGCTCCGAGAAGACCTCCAGGGCCGCATCGAGCAGGCGCTGACGGTTGGCCGCGCGTTTCTGGTCACGCGTCAGGCGGGGTTTGGCTTGACGGCGCGATGACTTCTTGCTAGAAATCAGAGCAGACACT
>JAXDHW010000084.1:0-5920 GCA_034664365.1 Thermoleophilaceae bacterium | reverse complement strand
GACCGCTCTCGCGGGTACCACAGGGACGTACCCCAAAACAGAAGCTCGCGCCGCGGCGGGGGCCCTTTCCGACTGGAAAGGGGGCGACGCGGTTTCGAGGAGGAGAGCGAGCATGGCCCTGAGAAGGTTCAGAAACGACGGCGAGGCCGACGGCGCAACCCCGGAGCGGGGCGGCGTGGTCACCGACGATCGCCGCGACGAGCAGAACGGCGGGGCGGGACCCGACTACGCGCCGCCGCGAGACGACACGCGCTACGACCGCTCGACGGGGCCCGCCCCGGCGGGCAGGCGTGCCGGCGGTGTGCCGGCGTGGCGCCGGTCGCGCGTGACGGACGACCGCGACGCGCAGCTTCGCCGCCGCGACGAGTTCGGCGGGACCAACATCGGCGCCGCGTTCTTCGGCTGGCTCGTGGCGGTCGGCATGGCGGCGATCCTCACCGGGTTGCTGGCGGCCGCCGGCGCGGCGATCGGCCTCACCAACGGCGGGCCCAACAAGAGCGATGCCGGCACCGTCGGGATCGTGGGCGGCGCCCTGCTGGTCGCCGTCCTCGCGCTCGCGTACTTCTGCGGCGGCTACGTGGCCGGGCGGATGTCGCGCTTCGACGGCGGACGCCAGGGCTTCGGCGCCTGGCTGATCGGCCTCGTGGTCACGGTCCTGATCGGTGCGGCCGGCGCGATCTTCGGGTCGGAGTACAACGTGCTCCAGAAGCTCGACCTGCCGCGCATTCCGGTCGACGAGGGCTCCCTCGCCACCGGCGGCGCGATCGCGCTCGGCGCGGTGCTGCTCGGGACGCTGATCGCGGCGATCCTCGGCGGCAAGGCCGGCCAGCGCTACCACCGGCGCGTGGATCGCGCGGGCGCGGCCGATAACTAAGACGGGAGACGCCCTAGTGGCGGCTTGGGGGGCGGGGCTTCGGCCCCGCCCCTCGTCTTTCAGGCGAGTGGCGTCTCGTCCACCCGCTCGAGCAGCTCGGCAATCGACTCGAAGACCGCCACCGCACCCGCCTCGGTCAGCTCCTGCTCGGCGAAGCCGCCGGTCATGAGCGCCACCGTCTCGACCCCGGCGCGGCCCGCGGCCTCGCAGTCCCATGGCGTGTCGCCGAGCATCACCGCGTCGCCCGGGTCCGTGCCGGCCTTGTCGAGCGCGGCCTGCACGAGGTCCGGGTTGGGCTTGGTCTCCTCCACGTCGGCGGACATGGTCCAGTCGTCGGCGAGCTCGCGTACGTCGAGCAGGTCGAGGTAGTGGTCCACCTCGTCCTCCTTCGCGGAGCTCGCCAGCACCACCGTCTTGCCGGCGTCCTTCAGCCGCTCGATCAGGTCGCGCGCGCCGTCGAACGGCTCGACCTCCTCGATCATCGCCATGTAGAGCGCTTTCTCGGCGGCGCGGATGTCGTCGCCCTTCTCCTCGTCCGTCTTCTCGTCGGTGAGCGCCGCGATCAACTGGTCGCCGCCCATCCCCATGTGGCGATGGATGCGCCAGATCGGCAGGACGATCTCGTTCTGGCGGAACGCGCGGTACCACGCGAGCGCGTGCTGGTAGTTGGTGTCGACGAGCGTGCCGTCGATGTCGAGGATCGCCGTGCCTGCCATCAGCTCACGCTACCCGCTCGATGGCGGGCGACTCCTCCTCGGCGAGCAGGTCGAGCACCGCGTCCTCGACCGGGCCGTGCAGCGAGTCCATGTCGCTCGTCTCCGCGACCTCGGAGAGCACGCCGCCGATCGTGAGGCCGGAGTCGAAGCGGTCGAACACGCGCGGGTCGATGTAGGACGCGCGGCACACCGCGGGCGTGTTGCCGAGGTAGTGCGCGACCTCCTTGACCGCGCGCACCTTGGCGCGGTTGCGAGCGGTCCGCGACCCGCTCGCCGCCTCGCCGGAGACCGCAAGCGCCACCGCCGCGATCACCGTGGCGTTCCACGTGCGGAAGTCCTTGGCCGAGAAGTCGGTGCCCGTGACCTCCTTCACGTAGGCGTTCACGTCGACCGACTTGATGTCGCGCCAGCGGCGGCCCTCGCGGTAGGCGAGGAGCTCGGGACTCCCGCCGCGCCGCTTCTTCAGCTGGCCGACGATGTCGTACACCGCCGGGTCCACAATCGACTGGATCCGCCGCTGGCCGCTCTTCGCCGGGTAGTCGAACGTGAGCGTGGTGGCGTCGCCGAGCTTGACGTGCGACTTGTGGATCGTGGCGAGGCCGTAGGTCTCGTTCTCGACCTTGTAGTCCTCACCGCCGACGCGGAAGAAGCCGCGGTCCAGCATCCGCACGGCGCAGGCCAGCACGCGCCGGCGTGGAAGGCCCGGCCGGGCGAGGTCCTTGGCCACGCGCCTCCGCATTCCGGGCAGCGCGCGGCCGAAGTCGATCATCGAGTCGAACTTCTGCTGATCGCGGCGCTGGCGCCACTTCGGGTGGTAGAGGTACTGCTTGCGGCCGCGGGCGTCCACGCCGGTCGCCTGGAGGTGCCCGTTCGGGTGGGGGCAGATCCACACGTCCTTCCAGGCCGGCGGGATCGCGAGCTCGGCGATCCGCGCGATGTCCTCGGGGTCGTCCACCCGCCCGCCGTCGGCGTCGATGAACTCGAAGCCGCGCCCGCGCCGGCGTCTGACGATCCCGGGGGTGGAGCAGTCGACCCTTCGAAGCCTTGCCATGAAGAGCGTGTTACCCAGAGTGGGGCAACGCCAGCGCGCCGAGGCGTTCGAGGATCTCCGCGCTCGGGGCGGCGACCACGCGCGAGCGCATGGCGAGCATCAGCGAGGCACCGAGCTCGCCGTCGGCCGTGTCGGGGAAGAGCACGTGCCCGCCCGCCTCGCGCACGAGGAGCTGGCCGGCCGCCGCGTCGACGGAGCGGCACGGGCGCAGCGAGACCAGGGCGTCGAAGCGGCCGGCGGCGACGTGGCAGAGCGACAGCGCGATCGAGCCCATCATGCGCAGCCTCCGCGCGCCCGTTGCCGCGATCGCGGCGCCGGCGCCGGCCACGAGCACGGGCCGCGCCGACTCGACGCCCAGGAGCTCGAGCTCGGGGTCGGGCGGCAGCTCCAGCCGCTCGCCCGCGAAGAACGCCCCGCCGCCGCGCTGGGCCCACCACACGTCGTCGGACGAGAGGTCCGCGACGTAGCCGAACTCCACGTCCGCCATCGTCTCGCCGCCGGCGACGGCGATCGAGAGCGAGTACGGGCGCAGGCGGCGCTTGGCGTTGAGCGAGCCGTCGATCGGGTCGATCACGAGCAGCGCGTCGCCGCCGCCGGCGACCTCGATCCGGCCGCGCTCCTCGCTCACCGCGGTCGCGCCCACGCCGAACGACTCGAACTCGGCCAGCACCGCGTCCTCCACGGCCTTGTCGATTGCGAGCGTCATGTCCCCGCCCTCGCCGCGGCCGGTCTCGCGCGAGCGCTCGGCGAAGTCGGGGTAGTGCGTGAGCACCTCGCGCGCGACACGCGCCGCCCTCTGCGAGGCGTCGAGCCAATCGGCCGAAAGAGCGGCCTCGACGCCGTTCGGGGACCCCATCCAGCGGCTTATCCTAGGGGCGATGCCGCCCGCCGCAGGTGCTGTCCGCGCCGCTCAGCTCGATGCCGTCAGCCACCCGGGCGGGCCGCTGCTGATCCTCGGGGGCGCGGGCACCGGCAAGACGCACGCGCTGCTCGAGCGCTTCGCCTGGCTCGTGTCCGAGGGCACGCCGCCGGACGCGATCCTGGCGCTGACCCTCTCGCGCGCTGCCGCTGCCGAGATGCGAGCGGCACTCGAGTCGCGGATGGACACGGCGTGGGAGGAGCTGTGGGTCTCGCCGTTTGGCGATCTCTGCGCGCGGCTCCTGCGCGAGGAGTCGATCGACGCGGGGGTCGACCCGTTCTTCGCGCCGGTCACGCAGCCCGACCGGCTTGCGCTGCTGCTCGACCACATCGACGAGCTCACGCTCCGCAGGCACGAGATCCGCGGGAACCCGGCCGCGCTGCTCGGCAGCGTCGTGGCGCGGATCGACCGCCTCAAGGACGAGATGGTGTCGCCGCAGGACTACCTCCGGTACGCGCGGTCGCTCGGCGAGGAGGCGCGCGACGACGCCGAGCGCGCCCACGCCGAGCGCGAGCTCGAGTTCGCGCGCGTGTACGCGGACCATGACCGCCTGCTCCGCGAGCGCGGCGCGCTCGACACGGGCGACCTCGTGCTCAGGACGTTCTCGCTCCTGCACGAGAAGCCGCACGTGCGCCGGCGGCTGGCCGCGCGCTTCCGGCATGTCCTGGTGGACGACTTCCAGGACGTGAAGTTCTCGGAGGGGATGCTGCTCCGGCTCCTTGCCCAGGAGCACGGCAACCTCACCGTGGCCGCCGACGAGGACCAGGCGATCGATCGGCTGCGCGGCGCCGCCCGGAAGAACGTGGAGGACTTCGAGCGCGAGCATCCCGACGCGCGGGTGGTGCGGCTGGAGCGCAGCCATCGCTCGGGTCGCCGGATCCTCGAGGCGGCGCATGCGGTGGTGGCCCCGATCCCCGGTCACAGCGGCGCCCGCCTGCGCGGCCGCGGGACCGGTGACGTCGGCTTCTGGCACTGCCGCTCGCCGCGCGCCGAGGCGCAGCGGGTCGCCGCCGAGGCGGAGCGGCTGATCACCACCGCGGGCGTCGCGCCGCAGGAGGTGTGCGTGCTGGTCGGGTCCGTGACCGCGGAGGGCGCGGTCGTCGGGGCCGCGCTCGAGGAGCGCGGCGTGCCGTTCCGGCTCGCCGGCGCCGCGGCGTACTTCCAGCGTTCCGAGGTGCGCGACGTGCTGGCGTGGCTGCGGCTGCTGGCCGACCCGGGCGACTCCAACGCCGTTGTGCGCGCTCTGTCGCGGCCGCCGATCGAGCTGCGGCCGGTCGACGTGGCCCGCCTCACCCAGCTCGCCCGCCGGCGCAAGCTCGACATGGTCAGCGGGATCGAGGCCGCGGTCGAGACGCCGCAGCTCTCGCCCGAGGGGCGCGACCGCGTGCTCGCCTTCCTGCGCATCTACCGCGCCGCCTGCCGCGCCTTCGACGAGATGCCGCCCGACCGCTTCGTGCACCGGCTGATCGAGCGCATCGGCCTGCGCCGCCAGCAGGTGTTCGCCGCGCAGTACGACACGGTCGAGCGGCTTGTGAACATCGCCAAGCTGGCGGAGCTGGCCGCCGGCTTCGTCCGGCGCGAGCCCGGCGCTTCGTCGCGCGACTTCGCCCGCTACCTGGCCGCCGTCGCCGAGGCGGGCCTGCCGGAGGAGGAGGTGCCCGCGCCCGAGCCGTCCGGAGCCGTGCACGTGATGACCGTGCAGGCGGCGCGTGGCCGCGAGTTCGACCGCGTCTTCGTGCTCGGGCTCGACGCCGGCAGCATGCCCGGTGCCCGGCGCGCGCGGCCGGACGACGTTCCCGAGGAGCTGCTGAAGGAGTCGCTCCCGGCGGCCGACCCGCGCGCGGTGCACGAGGCCGACATGCGCCGGCTGCTCCACGTGGCCATGACGCGCGCGCGGCGCGGGCTCGTTCTCTCCTGGGCCGAGACGGGCGAGCAAGGGGCCGCGGCGCGCCCCTCGCCGTTCCTCGAGGAGGCCCGCGCGGCCGTGGACGGCGAGCCGGAGGTGGTGGAGGAGGAGCTGTTCGGCCCCGCCGAGGGCCTCCACTCCACGTTCCGGATGATGCGCGACGAGCTGCTCGACACGGTGTCGCAGGTGGCCGGCCGGCTCGGGGAGATGCGGCTCGATACCTACCTCGAGGTGTCGCGCTCGATCGCCCGCTACCTCGAGCTGCTCAAGCTCGCGGCGCTGATCGAGCGCGGGAAGGCGGGCCAGCGCGTGAGCGACGCGCTGCCCGAGGTGAACGAGCTGCTGCTCCAGGGCGCCAGTCCCGAGCAGCGCGAGCTGTTCACGCTCTCGGCACTCGACGACTACCTGCTCGACGCCGAGGGCGACGAGCGGCGCCGGCGCGAGGCGATCGGTG
>JAXDHW010000046.1:0-2745 GCA_034664365.1 Thermoleophilaceae bacterium | reverse complement strand
CAAGGGAGGTCCTCGATGGCAAGCGGTAAGCGGGCGAGCATGCGCGAGGGCCCACTGGCCGCGCTCTTCCGCAAGACCGAGGAGGAGGGCCTCGAGGGCAAGCCGCGTCCGGCCGCCGAGGAGCCCGGGCAGGGCACGCTCGACGAGCAGGGCGGCGCGAGCGCCGGCGGGACCGACCCCAGTCATCCGCAGCCTCAGGAGCTGCCGCCGCGCCGGCGGCAGGACGCCGGGCAGCCGGCGGAGCGCAGCGGGCCGCGCAAGCCGGTCGAGCGGCTGCGTCACGTCTTCTCGAGCGACATCCCCGAGAACATCATGGACCGGGCACCCGTGCGCCCGAGCGGCGAGGAGCTGCGCCCGCGCTACGGCCGCGAGGAGCCGAGCGTGGCTAGCCTCCCGGCGCCCGACCAGGTGCACGAGCCGATCCTGCGCGTCGTCGGCGTCGGCGGCGCCGGCGTCAACGCCGTCAACCGGATGATCGAGGCCGGCGTCGCGGGCGTGGAGTTCGTCGCGATCAACACCGACCTCCAGTCGCTCCAGCAGTCGAGCGCGGACGTCACCCAGCACATCGGCGGCGAGGTCACACGCGGGCTCGGCTCGGGATCCGACCCGGAGCTCGGCCGCCAGGCCGCGCTCGACTCCTACGACCAGGTCAAGGGGCTGCTCAAGGGCTCCGACATGGTGTTCATCGCGGCCGGCTCGGGCGGCGGCACGGGCACCGGCGCGGCGCCCGTCGTGGCCCGCGTGGCGCGCGAGATCGGCGCCCTCACGGTCGGCATCATCACCAAGCCGTTCGCATTCGAGGGCTCGCGCCGGGCGGACCAGGCCGAGCGCGGCGTGGAGGACCTCGCCCGCGAGGTCGACACGCTGATCGTCATCCCCAACTCGCGGCTCCTGTCGGTGCTCGACAAGCGGGTCTCGATGGTCGACGCGTTCCGGATGGCGGACGACGTGCTGCGCCAGGGCGTGCAGGGGATCTCCGACCTGATCACGCTGCCGGGGCTCATCAACCTCGACTTCGCGGACGTGCGCACGATCATGGCCGACGCCGGGCAGGCGCTGCTCGGGATCGGCATGGGCGTGGGCGAGCACCGCGCGATGGAGGCCGCCACGCACGCGGTCGCCTCGCCCCTGCTCGAGACGTCGGTCGAAGGCGCGCACTCGATCCTGCTCTCGATCACGGGCGGGCGCGACATGTCGCTGTGGGAGGTCAACGAGGCCGCCAAGGCGGTGGCGGAGGCCGCGCACCCGGACGCCAACATCATCTTCGGCGCCATGATCGACGAGTCGGTCGTGGACCAGGTGTGGGTCACGGTGGTGGCCACCGGCTACGGCGACCGCCCCCTGATGAACTCCACGCGCGACCGGGCTCCGGCCAAGATCGCCGCGCGCGAGGCAGACCACGAGCCGCGCGTGTCGCGGGCTCCCCAGCGCGAGTCGTCGATGCTCGGCGATCTCGACGTCCCGGAGTTCGTACCAAAGCGCTAGCTGGCGGGTTTGCTGCGCCGGCCGTAGCATCGCGCCCATGAGAGGAGTGGTGGCCGCGGGCCACCCGCTGTCGGCGGAGGCCGGCGCGGAGGTCCTGCGGGAGGGAGGCAATGCGGTCGACGCCGCCGTGGCGACGGTGTTGATGTCGTTCGTCACCGAGTCGCCCCTGACCGGGCCGGGCGCGGGCGGGTTCATGCTCGTCCACACGGCGGCCGGGGAGAACCAGCTCCTCGACTTCTTCGTCGCGGCGCCCGGGAAGGGCCTCGACGGGGTCGAGCCGGCCGCGCTCGAGCCGATCGACGTGCACTTCAGCGACGAGGCGGTGCAGGTGTTCAACATCGGGCCGTCGTCGTGCGGCGTCTACGGCAACCCGGCGGGCGTCGCGGAGGCGCTCGACCGCTGGGGCACGATGCCGCTCTCGGCGCTGGTCGAGAAGCCGGCCCGCGCCGCGCGCGACGGCGTGGACCTCACGCCGATCGCGGAGTCGTTCCTCGACATCCTCGCGCCGATCCTCACGGCCACGCCCGAGGCGAGCGCGATCTACGCCCCGGAGGGGCGGCTCCTGCGAGCGGGGGAGCGGTTGCGGATGCCGGAGCTCGCCGACCTGCTCGAGCGCCTCGGCGCCGACGGGCCGCGCTTCCTCTATGAGGGCGAGGTGGCCAGCGCGGCGAGCGAGTGGGTGCGCGCGCGGGGCGGCCTCCTGACCGAGCAGGATCTGGCCGAGTACGCGCCGATCGACCGCGAGCCGGCCTGCGCCCACTACCGCGGCCGCGAGATCCTGACCAACCCGCCGCCGTCGTCCGGCGGCATCCTGATCGCCTACGCCCTCGACCTGCTCGAGCGGCTGGGCGGCCGCCACGACGTGCGCACGCTCGTGGAGGTGATGGACCGCGCCAACCGCGAGCGCACCGACGAGTTCGTCCAGGGGCTGCACGCGGAGGGCTACCTCGAGCGCTTCCTGCACAAGGAGGCGATCGAGTCGGCGGCCACGGAGCTCGGCTCTCGGCTCGGCTCGACGACCCACGCCTCGGTGCTGGACGCCGAGGGCAACTGCGCGTCGGTGACCTGCTCGAACGGCTCCTGCTCCGGCGTGGTCGTGCCCGGCACCGGCCTGCACCTCAACAACATGCTCGGCGAGGAGGACCTCAACCCGGGCGGCTTCCACCGCCACGAGCCGGGACGCCGGATCCCCAGCGCGATGGCGCCGACCGTGGTGCTCCGCGACGGGCGGCCCGAGGTGGCGCTCGGGTCGGCCGGATC
>JAXDHW010000041.1:0-2651 GCA_034664365.1 Thermoleophilaceae bacterium | reverse complement strand
ACGCCGCCTGGCGCGACGGCGAGCGGGCCGCCTGGCGCGCATTCGTCGAGCGCGCCGTCGAACTCTGACCCGGCGGCCCTATGTTCAGTCGCGCATGGCCACGCGCGAGGACACGCTCCGGCGCGTGATGTGGAACGTGGGGCGGACCGGTCACATGGTCCCGTTCGCCGACCTCGAGCCCGTTCAGGTCTCGGGCGTGACCGTCAAGCTCGCGACGCTCCACAACGAGGAGGACCTCCGGCGCAAGGACGTGCGCGACGGCGACGAGGTGATCGTCATGCGTGCGGGTGACGTGATCCCTCAGGTGGTGTCGCCCACGCCGAAGGCGCAGCGAAGGCGGAAGCGGTCGGATCCCCCCGAGCCGCCGGCGAAGTGCCCCGCCTGTGGGACCCCGACGATCAAGCCGGAGGACGGCGTCTGGACGATCTGCCCGAATCGCGCGTCGTGCCCGGGCCAGATCTTCCAGGCGGTCAAGCACTTCGTCTCCAAGGGCGCGATGGACATCGACGGCTTCGGCGAGAAGCAGGCCTACCGCTTCCTCTCGGACGGCCTGATCCGCGACGTGGCCGACATCTACGAGCTGACCGAGGACCAGCTGGTGGGCCTCGACGGCTTCGGCGAGATCTCGGCGCGCAACCTCCTGGCCGCGATCGAGGGCTCCAAGGAGGTGCCGTTCTTCCGCGTGCTCTACGCGCTCGGCGTGCCCGGGATCGGCTACGTGAACGCGCGCGCGCTGGCGGCGCAGTTCGGGTCGATCGACAGGCTCATGGGCGCGACGCCGGAGGAGATCGTCGAGGCGCCCGGCATCGGGCCGATCCTGGCCGACACGATCGCCGAGACGCTCTCCGAGGACACCACGCGGGAGCTGATCGAGCGGCTGCGCGGCCACGGGCTCCAGATGGAGGGCGACGAGCCGGCGCCCGGCACCGAGGGCAAGCTCGCCGGCCTCACGTTCGTGATCACGGGGACCCTGCCCGACCTCTCGCGCGAGAAGGCGACCGAGATGATCGAGGCGGCCGGCGGCAAGGTGACGGGCTCGGTCTCGAAGAAGACGAGCTACGTGGTGGCGGGCGCGGAGCCGGGCTCGAAGCTGGCCAAGGCGCAGGAGATCGGCGTCGAGGTGATCGACAAGGAGCGGCTGGTGGAGCTGCTCGAGCAGGAGTAGCCCGGCTCGCCGAGTCGTACGCCATCAAGCCTTGGCCGCTACCCCTTGCGGCCGGCGAGTTGGCGCGTTAGCGTGCATAGGTGCACGTGCCCCGAGCGTTGCCCCGCGTACTGCTGCTCGTAGTAGCCTCGGTCGCGCTTCTCCTGCCGTCGCAGGCAGGCGCGGCACAGATCCAGGTCCACGACGGCATGCTCCGGATCGAGGCCGCAGCTGGTGAGAACAACCATGTGGTGGTCGAGCGCGCGGGCTCCGGGGTCGACGTGACCGACTCCGCCGGGCTCAGTTTCTTTGGAGGCGGCTGTTCGCCGGCCAGCTCCGATCCGGACCACCCGTCCGCGCACTGCGACGGTCCGGTCGACAACGTGAACGCGAGTCTCTCCGACGGGGACGACTACTTCCGGGTCGCCGGCTCAGGCCTGTCGTCGTGGGCGGACGGCAGCTCGGGAGACGACACCCTGCTCGGCGGTGCCGGAGACGACATCCTCCTCGGCGCCGAAGGCGAGGACAGCCTGAACGGGGGCGCGGGATCCGATTGGCTCTACGGCGGCCTCGACGCCGACAGCATCACCGGTGGCCCGAACGTCGACTACCTGTATGGCCAGGAGGGGCCCGACACGCTCAACAGCGAGGACCCGGTGCCGAGCGGCGTGCCGTGGTACTTCCAGCAGGGGCCCGCGCCCGACGACGTGGTGTGCGGGGCAGGCACGGACGTGGCGACCTCGGACGACTACGACGGGGAGCTCTGGTGCGAGCGGATGCAGTACCCCGGCGGGCGCGTGGTCACCCCGACGTATATGGCGGGTCCGAACGGGCCGTGGGAGGATGCCGCCGCGGTCGTGCCCAGTGACGACCAGAGCAGCATCTACCCGTTCCTCACGTTGACGTCGGAGGGCGACGCGATCGCCGCCTGGACGGAGTACCACCAGGACGGGGACTCGCACAGCCACTGGGCCGTGAAGCGGCATGGGGAGCCGCTCACCGATCCGGCGCCGGCAACGTGCTGCGTGGTCGGGCTCGAGTCCGACCAGACCGGCAACGCGTTGATGCTCTCGCGGACCTCGTCCGGGGACCTGCAGTCCAGCACGCGACCTCCAGGTGGGGACTTCGGGGCACCGGTCACGATCGCCTCCGGTGTCGCGAGCGCCGGAGGCTTTGCGGGTGGCGCCCTGATCTCCAACCCTCAGGGCGATATCGCCGCGGTCTATGGCGGCCTCGCGGCGATCCGCCCGCGTGGCAGCTCGGCGTTCCAGCCCCCGGTCGCGACCGGTGCGGTTGGAAGCACGCTCGCCGTGGCGCTCGCCGGCAACGGGGACCTGATCACGATCTCGGACGGGCCGGCCTCGAGTGATCCCGATGCGACCAACACGCGGCTCTTCGCGTCGATCCGCGAGGCCGACGGCACGGCCCTGCCGCCGCAGGCGATATCGAGCGGCAAGCGCGCGTTCGAGGCGCCGCAGCTCGTGGCTGACGCGACGGGCGACGCGGC
>JAXDHW010000010.1:0-6107 GCA_034664365.1 Thermoleophilaceae bacterium | reverse complement strand
CTGCCCGAAGGGCGAGCGTCGGGGTTCCTCAACGAGCTCGTCGCGCACCCGGAGATCCGGGAGGCGGTGACGATCTCCACCTGCAACCGCACGGAGCTGTACATGGTGGTCGGCGACACGGTCGAGGCCGAGAGCGCCGCGCTGGGCGCGCTGGCCCGGCAGGCGGAGATGCGGCCCACCGAGCTGTTCGGGCGGCTCTACTCGCTGCGCGACGCCGATGCCGTGCGGCACCTGTTCGAGGTCGCCGGCGGGCTCGACTCGATGATCGTCGGCGAGGCCGAGGTGCAGGGGCAGGTCAAGCGCGCGTACGAGCTCGCGCTGGTCGAGGGCGTCACCGGCCCGATCTCCAACCGTCTGTTCCGCGACGCGCTCGCGGCCGGCAAGCGGGTGCGCACAGAGACCGCGATCGGCCGCTCGCACGTGTCGGTGTCGAGCGTGGCGGTGGACCTTGCGCAGGGGACCCTGGGTGAGCTCACGTCGCGGCGCGTGCTGATCGTCGGCGCGGGGGAGAACGGCGAGCTGACCGCGCAGGCGCTGCACCGTCGCGGCGCACACACGGTCTTCGTGGCCAACCGCCGTTACGACCGGGCGATCGGCCTGGCGCAGCGGTTCGGCGGCACGGCCGTGCGCTTCGACGACCTGCCGGCGCAGCTGGCCGAGGCGGACATCGTGGTGAGCTGCACCTCGTCGCCGCACCAGATCGTCGGGCGCGACGAGCTGGCGCTGGTGGTCGAGCAGCGGGACGCGCGGCCGCTCCTGGTGATCGACATCGCGGTGCCGCGCGACATCGACCCGTCCGTGCGCGACCTTCCCGGCATAACCCTGTACGACATGGACGACCTCCAGCGCGAGGTGTCGCGCAACGTGTCGGGCCGCGAGGCCGAGGCAACCCGCGCGCGCACGCTGATCGAGGACGAGACCGACCGCTTCGTGCAGTGGCTCGGCGGGCTCGACGTGGTGCCCACGATCGCCGCGCTGCACGAGCGTGCCGACGCGATCGTCGAGCAGGTGCTGCGCGAGAACGAGCGGCGCTGGCAGAGCCTGTCCGAGGAGGATCGCGCGCGGGTCGAGATGATGGCGCGCGCGATCGCCAGCCGGATGCTGCACGAGCCGACGCTGCAGCTCAAGCGGTCGGCCGGCGAGGAGTCCTACGTGTACCTCCAAGCGCTTCGCGAGCTGTTCGGAATCGAGGCCGGCGGCGGCGCGGCCGACGAGGCGCCCGCGGCCGAGGTCACCTCGCTCGACTCGCGCCGGCGGCGCCAGTCACGCTGACGCTGCGGCTCGGGACCCGCGGTAGCGCGCTGGCCCTCGCGCAGGCGGGCCTCGTGGCGGAGATGCTGGACGCCGAGGTCGAGCTGGTGCCGATCCGGACCTCGGGCGACGCCCCGGCGTCACCGGTCGACGACAAGTCCCGCTTCGTCAAGGAGATCGAGGAGGCGCTGCTGCGCGGCGAGGTCGACCTGGCGGTGCACTCGGCCAAGGACGTGCCGAGCGAGCTACCCGAAGGGCTGCGGATAGTGGGCGTGCCCGAGCGCGCCGACGCGCGCGACGCATTGTGCGGGGCGCGGTCACTGGGCGACCTCCGCGACGGCGCGGTGGTGGGCACGAGCAGCCTGCGCCGCCGCGCTCAGTTGCTGGCGCTGCGCCCCGATCTGCGCGTGGAGGACCTGCGCGGCAACGTGGACACGCGGCTGCGGCGACTCGAGGAGGGTGGCTACGACGCGCTGGTGCTCGCGGCCGCGGGCCTGGCGCGGCTCGGCCGCGACGAAGGCGAGCCGATCCCCGCCGGCGAGCTGACGCCGGCCGGCGGCCAGGGCTGCCTGGCGCTCGAGGCGCGCGCCGACGACGATCGCGCCACCGCCCTGGCCGGGGCGATCACGCACGGGCCGTCGCTCGAGCGGCTCACCGCCGAGCGCGCGCTGATCGCGGCACTCGACGCGAGCTGCCGCACCCCGGTGGCGGCCCACGCCGAGCACGACGGCGACGAGCTGCGCCTGGCGTCGTTCGTGGGCCTGCCGGACGGCAGCCACTGGATCCGCGACACGCTGACGGGACCGCTCACGGACCCGGCGGAGCTGGGCCGCGCGGCGGCGCAGCGCCTGCTGGCAGCGGGCGCCGCCGAACTGTTAAGGGGACTGTCCCCCTGACCGGAGTTGCCCTGCAAGCGGCGCCAATCGCGCGTTAAGGGGACTGTCCCCGCACGCGCTCCGTAGCCTTCGCTGCGTGCCGGGGGTGGTCTATCTGGTCGGTGCCGGGCCCGGGGATCCGGGCCTGATGACGCGGCGTGCGCTCGAGCTGATCGCGGAGGCCGACGCGATCCTGTACGACCGCCTCGTGCCGCCCGGCGCCCTCGACGGCGCGCGGCCAGACGCGGAGCTCCGCTACGTCGGCAAGCGGCCCGGCGAGCCGTCGGTTCCGCAGGAGGAGATCAACGCCGCGCTGGTGGAGCTCGGCCGCGCCGGCCGCTCGGTTGTGCGCCTGAAGGGCGGCGACCCGTTCGTGTTCGGTCGCGGTGGCGAGGAGGCCCAGGCGCTCGCGGCCGCCGGGGTTCCGTTCGAAGTCGTGCCCGGCGTGACGGCGGGAGTCGCCGCACCCGCGTACGCGGGAATCCCTGTGACCCACCGCGACGATGCCTCGGCCGTGGCCTTCGTCACCGGCCATGAGGATCCGGACAAGCCGGAGAGCGCGCTCGACTGGTCCGCGCTCGCCGCGTTTCCGGGCACGCTCGTGCTCTACATGGGCGTGCGGCGGCTCGACGAGATCGCCGCCGCCCTGATCGACGCCGGCCGCCCGGCCGACCAGCCCGCCGCCGTCGTGGCCCGCGGCACCCAGGCCGGTCAGCGCACGGTCGCCGGCACGCTCGGTGACATCGCCGCGAGCGTGGCCGGGGAGGGGATCGAGCCTCCGGCGGTCACGGTGATCGGCGACGTGGCCCGCCTGCGCGACGAGCTCGCCTGGTACGAGCGCCGGCCGCTGCTCGGGCGCTCCGTGGTCGTCACGCGCGCACGCGCGCAGGCGAGCGGGCTGGCCGCGCGGCTGCGAGCCCTCGGCGCCGACGTGGTCGAGGCGCCGGCGATCCGGGTCGAGCCACGCGAGAGCGAGGAGCTCGACCGCGCGCTCGAGCGGATCGGCGACTACGCGCTCGTGTGCCTCACGAGCCCCAACGGGGTCGGGCTCCTGGCCGAGGGACTGATGCGGCGCGACCGCGACGCCCGCTCGCTTGCCGGCGCTACCGTGGCCGCCATCGGGCCGGGGACCGCGTCCGAGCTGGCGCGGTTCGGGATCGGCGCGGACGTGATCCCCGAGCGCTCGGTGGCCGAGTCGCTCGTGGAGGCGCTCCGCGACGTGCCGGTCGAGGGCCGCCGCGTGCTGGTCGCACGCGCCGCCGAGGCCCGCGACGTGCTCCCCGACGCCCTGCGCGAGCGCGGCGCGGAGGTCGACGTGGTCGCGCTGTACGACACGGTCCGCGAGCCGCTCGCCGACGCGAAGCTGCGCGCGGTCGCCGCCGCCGACTACGTGACCTTCACCTCGAGCTCCACGGTGCGCTTCCTGATGAGCGCGCTCGGCGACAGCGGCCTGCCGCCGGACGTGCGCGTCGTCTCGATCGGCCCGATCACGAGCGCGACCGCCCGCGAGCACGGCCTCGAGGTGCACGTGGAGGCCGAGCGCCACGACGTCGACGGACTGGTCGCGGCACTGATGGCCGACGCGGGTGGGGACGAGCGGGAGTGATCGTCACCCTGCTCACGGACTACGGCTACGACGACGAGTTCGTCGGCGTCCTGCACGGCGTGATCCGCCGGATCCGCCCGACCGTCCCGATCGTCGACGTCTCGCACGGGATCACGCGCCACGACGTCCGCGAGGGCGCGATCGTCCTGCGCAACACGCTGCCGTACCTGCCGGTGGGCGTCCACGTTGCGGTGGTGGATCCGCAGGTCGGCACCGAGCGGCGCGCGCTGGCGGTGCGCTGCGCGGACGACCGGATCCTGGTCGGCCCGGACAACGGCGTGCTGAGCCTCGCGTGGGAGCGCGCCGGCGGCGCGGTCGAGGCCGTTGACGTCTCGCGCTCGCCGTTCAGGCTCGAGCCCGTCTCCGCCACGTTCCACGGCCGCGACGTGTTCGCGCCCGTCGCGGCGCGCATCGGCGCCGGCGCGGAGCTGCTCGAGGCCGGCGAGCCGCTGGACCTGTCAGAGCTCGAGGTGCTCGCGCTCCCGACCGCGGCGGTCGCCGACGGCGTGGCGATCGGCCACGTGCTGGTGGTGGATCGCTACGGCAACGTCGCGCTCGACATGGATCACGAGGTGCTGCTCTCGCTCGGGCTGGCGATCGGCGCGGAGGTGACCGTCACAGCGGGCGGCCGGGAGCGCGAGGCGCGCGTGGTCCAGACGTTCGCCGACGTGCCCGAGGGCGACCTGATCCTCTACGAGGACGCGTGGGGATCGCTGGCGCTGGCGGTCAACCGCGGCGACGCGGCGGCCGCTCTCGGCCTCGGTCCGGACGACGAGGTGCGCGTGGCGCCGGTCGCGTGATCGGGTCCCCGCGCGTCCACCACCGCGTCACCGACTCCACAAACGAGCGTGCGAAGGAGCTCGCGATGCGCGGCGCGCCGCACGGCACGCTCGTCACGGCCGGCGAGCAGACGGCCGGGCGCGGGCGTCAGGGACGGGCGTGGGTGGCGCCCGCCGGCAGCGCCGTGCTGATGTCGCTGCTCGTCCGCGAGCTCGACGAGCGCTTCCCGCTGCTGCCGCTCGTGGCCGCCGTGGCGGTGGCCGAGGCGTGCGAGTCGCTCGCGCCGGTCCGCTGCGAGATCAAGTGGCCGAACGACGTGTGGATCGAGCGCCGGAAGGTCGCCGGCATCCTCGTGGAGGGGCGGCCGGCGGAGGACTGGGCCGTGCTCGGGATCGGGCTCAACGTGCGGACGAGCGAGTTCCCGGAGGAGCTGCGTTCGGTTGCCACCTCCCTGCGGGTGGCGGCGGACGTGGAGCTCGCCGTCGAAGCCGTCTTGAGCGCGGTGCTCGAGGCCCTTGCCCATTGGCTCGGGAAGGGGGGCGGGGAGGTGCTGGCCGCCTGGAGGGAGCGCGACGCTCTTCGTGGCGAGCGCGTGCGCTGGGCGGCGGGCTCGGGCGTGGCGGCCGGCATCGACGACGCGGGCTCGCTCGTGGTCGAAACCGACGCCGGGCTGGTCACGCTCGGCGCCGGAGAGGTCCATCTCGAGCGTTAGGTCACGCGGCTGGCCGCTAAGCGGCTGCTGACTCGTCAGCCGTGACCGACGCGGGCGGATCGGGCAGGTCATCCGGGGCGCCGCCGTCGGTGTCGCCGCCGTCTCCCGGGTCGGCGTTGCGAGCCCGCGGGCTGCGCCGCGAACGCCGGCGGCGCCGGGATCGTTGCCCGTCGCCCTCCGAGCCGCCGCGCTCCTCGCCGTTGCCGCCGCCGCCCGTCCTGGGGGAGCCGTCCGCTTCCGCGGCCACGTCCTCCCGCTCATCGCCGCCGTTCTCGACGCCGGCCGCGCCCTGCTGAACCTCGCGACCCTTGCCCTCGTCGCCCTTGCGCCGCCGCCGCCCACCGCGCCGCCGCCGGCCCTTCGGGAAGTTCCGCAGCAGGTCGCGCGCGAGCGCCGACGGCTTCCGCGCCATGCGGGTGCGCGCGCCGCGCAGCACCTCCTCGGCCTCGGGCGTGTGCGCCAGCGCGGCAGCGAGCAGCGCTGCGCTGAGCCGCCGGTCCTGCTTGCGCGACGCCTGCACGAGCCGCCGCGCATTCCGCGCGTGGGCTCCGCCCGATGAGTTGACCAGCAGCCCGAGCAGCCGCTTGGTCTCCGGCCAGCGCTGCACCGCGTACTCCTCGTGCACGTCACGCGTGTACTCCGCGAGGCGCCAGAGCCAGGCGGTGGCCTGGTCGCGGCGCCCGATCGAGCGCTCGGCCAGCGCCTGGAGCAGCACCTTGACGCCCTCGCGGCGCTCGTCGCGCGACCAGCCGCCGATGATCTCGACCGCCTCGTCGAACGCCTCGGCGTCCCGGCTCGCGGCGATCTCCTGCAGCGCGCGCAGCCGCAGCTGCGTGTTGCGATTGCGCTGGAGGCAGGTGATCACGAAGCGCCGCCGCAGCTC
>JAXDHW010000337.1:0-3270 GCA_034664365.1 Thermoleophilaceae bacterium | reverse complement strand
GGCTTGGGCGATGAGGGGGCCGGAGCTGGCCGGCTGACGCGACGAGCGGAGGAGCGCCGCAGGTGGGAGGCGCGATGGTCAGAACGCGCGGCCGGAGCCGCCGGAGGGACCGTGCGGAGGGGCGCCGCGCGCGGTGGGACCGGCCGAGCCGGCTCAGCGCGCGCCGGGTGCCGCGCGGACCCGTGCCCCACCACAGCCGCCCCGCCCCCAACGACCAAAGCCGCCGAGGCCGCCACCGCGGCCGCCTTGCCGGCGGCGATCCCATGCGCCGACCCCACCAGGTGCCGCAGCCACCCCAGGAGCCCCGCCGGCAGCGCCACCGCCGCCGCCCGCGAGGGCGCCCGCCGGTACTCGCGCAGCCGCTCACGGCAGGCCAGGCACCCCGAGAGATGCGGTCGGAGCGCCTCCAGATCCGAGCCGGAGGCCTCGCCGTCGGCCAGGGACGACAGCACGGGCGCGAGCCGCTCGCACTCCACGCCGGCCTCGATACCCGCCACGCGGTCGACGAAGCTCTGCCGCCCCTCGCTCAGGCAGCGGTTGACCTTGGTGTACGACCAGCCCGTGGCGTCGCAGATCTCCCGGTACGACAGCCCCTCGGCGCGCAGCAGCAGCGCCCGCACCTCCTGCGGCTTGAGCCGCCCGAGCGCCTCAGCGCCGAGCCGCAGCCGGTCGCGCCGCTCGGCCAGCTCGTCCGGCGCCGCCGCCAGCCCCGCGAGCGGCTCGATCTGCTCCGTGTCGCCCACCAGCCCATGCCGCGTGCGCTGCCGCGCGACCGCGAACGCCTCGTGCTTGACGACCGTCTTCATCCACGGCAGCAGCTCCGCGACGTCCGTGCTCGGCGGGCGCAGCAGCAGGATCTCGACCGCCCGCTGGTAGGCGTCGTCCGCGTCGTCGTGACAGCTCGAATAGCGCCGCGCCACCGACATCAGCCGACCGCGCTGCGTGCGCAGCAGCTCGACCACGGCCGGCTCGGCGTCCTCGCGCGCGGGCCGCGCCCTCCGCTCCCCCGCCTTGCTCGCCGTGTCCACGTGTGGCATCGATCCTCTGCGAACGGAAGGCGGGCGCGCAATCCCCCGCACCCCCCACAAACGACCGATCCAAGCCCTTTCCAGAGCGCAAAATCCGGTGATTCCGCCGCGCGTGCACCGGGAACGGGACAGGTATGCGGCAACTGACGACTCTTGACGCGCAGTTCCTGGCGGTGGAATCGGCCGGCACGTTCGGTCACGTGGGCGGGCTCGCCGTCTATGACCCGTCGACCGCCCCCGGCGGCAGGGTGACGATCAAGGACATCTGCCGCACGGTCGGCCAGCGGCTGCACCAGCTTCCGCCGTTCCGCTCGCGCCTCGTGCAGGTCCCGTTCGGGCTCGACCTCCCGTACTGGGTCGAGGACCCCGACTTCGACATCGACTTCCACATCCGGGAGTCGGCCGTACCGCCGCCCGGCGACGACGGGCACCTCGCCGAGACGGTCGCCCGCATCTTCGCCCGCCCGCTCGACCGCGCGCATCCGCTCTGGGAGCTGTACCTGATCCACGGGCTCGAGGGCGGCCGGATCGCCCTCCTCACGAAGGTCCATCACTCGGTGGCCGACGGCGTCTCCGGCAACGAGATCCTGAGCGTGCTGCTCGACTCGAGCCCGGAGGGCCGCGAGGTCGAGCCCCCGCCGGCCGAGGGAGAGCGGACGGGTGAGCGCGTCCCCGGCGAGCTCGAGATGCTCGGCCGCGGCCTGCTCGGCCTGCCGCGGCAGCCGCTGCGCGCGCTGCGCGCAATCCCGAGCGCGCTCCCCAACCTCACCGAGCTGCCGGGCGCCAACGCCATCCCCGGCGGCCCGGCCGTGTCCGGCGCGCTCACCCGCCTCCGGCGCGTGCTCGGCGCCGACGCCGACGACGGCGTGCTCGAGGTGGGCACCGCGCGGCCGCCGCGCACGAGCTTCAACGGCCCGGCCTCGCCGCATCGTCGCTTCTCGTTCGGCTCGCTGTCGCTCGACAGCGTCAAGGCCCTGAAGAACGAGCTCGGCATCACGGTGAACGACGTCGTGGTCGCCCTGTGCGCGACCGCGGTCCGCGACTGGCTCCTCGAGCGCGACGAGCTGCCCGACGACCCACTCGTGGCGATGGTGCCGGTCTCCGTCCGCAGCGACGAGGAGCGCGGCACGTTCGGCAACCGGATCTCGGCGATGATCGTCCCGATCGCCACCAACGAGCCCGACCCGCGCCGCCGGCTGATGCGCACGCACGAGCTCTTGAAGAGCGCGAAGGTGCGCAACAACGCGCTCCCGGCGGAGCTGCTCACCGACGCCACGGCGTTCATCCCGCCCGCTGTCGCCGCGCTCGCCGCGCGCGCCACGGTCGGGATCCTGAGCCGGACCCGCCCGCCGCTCAACCTCGTGATCTCGAACGTCCCCGGCCCGCGCGACCCGCTCTACCTCGCGGGTGCCAAGCTCGAGGGGCACTTCCCGGTGTCGGTGGTGATGGACGGGGTCGGCCTCAACATCACGGTGATGAGCTACCGCGACCACGTGGACTTCGGGATCGTCGCCGACCGCGAGCAGGTCGACGACGTGTGGAGCCTCATGGAGGGCGCCGGCCGCGCGCTCGAGGAGCTCGAGTCGGTGATCTGCGACCGGAGGCTGACGGCCGTGTAGCGTCTGCGCGCCAGATGATCGACGTGGGGGGCGAGAAGGAGGGGACCGAGGTACGGCGCGAGGCGACCGCGCGTCCGCTCGCGTGCGTCCTCGGCGACACCGATCTCGTTCGCCCGCTCGGGCTGGCGGGCATCCGCTGCGCCGTGGTGACGCGCCCCGACAGCCCGAAGGCGTACTCCCGCTACGTCGACGTCCGGATCGGCTGGGCCGACAACTGGGCGGACGCCGATCGCATGCGCGCGAACCTGCTCGGGTTCGCCGCCGAGACCCCCGTCCCGCCGATCCTCCTCTACCAGTACGACGGCGACCTCCTGTTCGTGTCGCGCAACCGCGCGGCGCTCGCCGAGCGATTTCGGTTCACGATCGCCGACGGCGAGCTGATCGAGCGGCTCATCGACAAGACCCGCTTCCACGAGCTCGCGGTCGAGCGCGGGCTGCCGGTCCCGGCCACCACGGTCGTGAGGCCCGCCGGGGAGGCGGGCCCTCCCGAGCTGCCGCTCGCCTTTCCGGTCATCCTCAAGCCGGTCACCCGCCGCGACTCCACCTGGAGGCCCGTTGCGGGCAGCGCGAAGGCGCTCCTCGTCGACTCGCCGGCCGCGCTCGCCGAGGTCTGGCCGCGGCTC
>JAXDHW010000326.1:0-3856 GCA_034664365.1 Thermoleophilaceae bacterium | reverse complement strand
GGTGTGTTCAAGGGAGCACATGCACCGAACACGCAGTCGAGACAACGGAGGTAGGAAATGAGGAAGGCAAGGTTTGTGCTCGTCGCGATGTTCGCGCTCGCGCTCCTCGCGGTACCGGCCACGGCCAGCGCGAAGCAGCGCGACCGCGACCACGACGGGATGCCCGACAAGTGGGAGAAGAAGCATCACCTGAGCGTCCACAAGGCGAACGCCAAGAAGGACGCGGACAAGGACGGGCTGAAGAACATCCGCGAGTTCAAGAAGCACACGGACCCGCAGGACGCCGACACCGATAACGACGGCCTCGACGATGGCGACGAGGTCCAGGTCGGCGACAACCCGCGTGACGGCGACACCGACAACGACGGCGTCGAGGACGGTGACGAGTTCGGCGGCACGATCCAGAGCTTCGACTCGAGCACCGGCGTGCTGACGATCCTGCTGGCCGACGGCCAGAACACGGTCCAGGGGGCGGTCACGGACGGCACCCGGATCGAATGCGACGACGCGACCGGCGACGAGGCCGGCGACGACGGCGACGTGACCGCGGCGCGACACGGCGACGACGAGGTCGGCGACGACAGCCAGGGCGACGACGCCCAGGGCGACGACGGCGACAACTCCGGTCCCGGGAGCGACAACTCCGGTCCCGGCGGCGACGACGGCGACCGCGCCGACTGCACCACCGCGGACCTCACAGAGGGTCGGGTCGTGCACGAGGCCAAGCTGACGACCGACGCCAACGGCGACCCGGTCTTCACCAAGGTCGAGCTCGACAAGTAGCGGGAGGCAGTACCCCTCGGCGAGCGGCCGGCGAAAGCCGGCCGCTTGTCGTTCAGGGATCGGCGATCAGGAGGGGCTGATCGCGACCATCCGCTCGATCGGCACACGCGCACGCTCGGCCAGGCGCGGGTCGACCTTCACGGTGTACTTCGGCCCGCCGTCGCGGAGGGCGTCGCGGAGCTTGGGCAGGGTGATCATCTTCATGAACTGGCAGACGGCCGCGCGGTTGGCCGGCACGAACCGCTTGCCGGGGTTCTCCTGCTCGAGCGGATGCAGCATCCCGGTCTCGGTGGCGACGATGAAGGTCTCGGCGTCGGACTGGCGGGCGAAGTCGAGCATCCCGCCGGTCGAGAGCATGTGGGTGTGCTCAGGGTCGACGTCGCCCGCGGCGACGTACTCCATGACCGACGTGGAGCAGCCACACTCGGGGTGGATGAGGAACTCGGCGCCGGGGTTCTCCTCGCGCACGTTCGCGATGTCGCCCGGCCGAATCCCGGCGTGGACGTGGCACTCGCCCATCCACACGTTCAGCCGCCGGCCGGTCACGCGCTCGACGTAGGCGCCGAGGAACATGTCGGGGCCGAAGAGGATCTCGGTGTCCTCGCCGTGCTCGCGCCAGATGTGCTCCACGACCTCGACGGCATTGGACGACGTGCAGCAGTAGTCGGTCTCGGCCTTCACCTCGGCGGTCGTGTTCACGTACATCACGACGACGGCGCCGGGATGCTGCGCCTTCCACGTACGCAGCTCGTCGGCCGTGATCGAATCGGCCAACGAACAGCCGGCGTCCAGGTCCGGCAGCAGCACGGTCTTCTCGGGCGAGAGGATCGACGCCGTCTCGGCCATGAAGTGGACGCCGCAGAAGGCGATCGTGTCGGCGCCGGCGGCGGCCGCCTGGCGCGAGAGGCCGAGCGAGTCGCCGACGTAGTCGGCCACGTCCTGCACCTCCGGCACCTGGTAGTTGTGCGCGAGGATCACCGCGTTGCGGGACTCGGCCAGTGCCCGTACCTCGCGCTTGAGCGCGGGGATGTCCTCCAGAAGCAGAGGTGCGTCTAGGGTCGCCCCGGCGGGGCCGCTTGGGGACTGCATGTTTCGAGCCTCCCGGTGAGGTGTCGAAATGAGGCCGCATCGAGAATCGGCCGTCTACGAGTCTAGTGGACCGGGAGCTCCAGGCCGACTTTCTCGATCGTGACCGTCGACGGGATGTTGTCGGTGCGCAGGTACGTCGAGTCGTCCTGGAGCAGCTCGAGCTGGAGCGTGTGGCCGGCCGCCATCCGCCAGGCGTTGCCGAACATCTCGTAGTGGATCGTGGCCGGTCCCATCGAGGGGCCGCCGCGGTATGGGCCACGGGTCACGAGGGTCTTGGTCCCGTCGGGGGCAACGTCCCAGAGGCGGGAGTTGAGCTCGAAGTCGGGGGCCGTGGCGGTGTAGGTGATGGTCAGGCGCGGAAGGCCCATCAGGGTGGTCCCGGCGGGCAGGGTGATCGGGTACGCCGCGGCGCCGGGGTCGGTGCCGGCCGTGGTGGTGATGCACCCTCTTCCTCGCTGCGTGGAGACCACGACGGGGTCGAACAGCGGACCGGCTCCGCCGCCGGCCAGCTTGGAGGTGGTGTGCTTGGGGCCGCCGCCGAGGTCGAAGCTGAGCCTCCGCTCGGCCAGCCTCCCCCACCGCTTCGCCCTCACGACCGGCCCGAACGCCTTCGGGTCGCAGCTCGTGACCGCCGCGCGGACGTCGAAGCGCGGCCGCTTGCCGCGGCGCCTGAGGTAGTGGTCGAGCAGCCGGTTGCCGAGGCCGTGGAGCCGCGCGAGGTCGGGGATCTTCGCCAGCGAGGTGAGGTGCTCGAAGTCGCCCAGATAGAGCTTGATCGGGTAGCCGGGGCTGGCGGCGTGGAGGCGGCGGTACATCCGCAGCGCCTCGATCGGCGGGAAGATCGGGTCGGTCCAGCCCTGGCCGGCGAGCACCGGCACTCGGCGCACCCGGTGCCGGCGGAGGGCGTCGAAATAGCCGCCCTGGTAGTAGGCCGAGCGGTCGTTGGTGAGGGCGCGCTTGGCCTCGTCGATCTGCTGATCGTCGGGCTCGTCATACGGCTCGCCGGCGTTCACGCGCGTGAGCCACGAGTAGGTCTGCTTCGGGAGCCGCGGGCCGGCCGTCGCGAGGAAGCCGTCGAGCAGCGTCTGCTTGGCGATCCCGGTCGGGTTGCGGGCGGCCTCGCGGAGGTGCCCGGTGGAGAGGTGGCGGCCGTTCGGGACGAGCGAGTACAGGAGGTCCGTCCAGGTGTAGGTCGGGACCACGGCGGCGAGCTTCAGCAGCCTGCCCTTCGGGCTCCGCCAGGTGCCGTACTCGAGCTTCGGGCTGCGGCGGGTGGTCATCAGCATCCACGCCATGCCGCCGCCGTAGGAGCTGCCGATCACGCCGATCCGGCGCGGGTCGATCGGTGCGAGGGACGGGCCGGCGTCGGCCAGGAGGCCGGTGAGCTGCTGCGCGTCGCGCACCTCGAAGTCCTTGCTCGCGAGCTCGATCTGGCCGCCGGAGTTGCCGTGGCCGCGGTGGCTGTAGTTGAGGACGGCGTAGCCGCGTGAGGCGAACCAGATGTTGTTCCAGTGGACCGTCTGATAGGCGCTCGCCCCGGCGCGCGTGTCGCTGAGGTACTCGGCCTTGCTGCTGAGGAAACCGTGGAGGAAGGCGATCAATGGGAGCGGCTTCTTCGTCTTCCTCGCGGGCGGGAGGGTGAGCGTCACGTCGAGGGGGGTGCCGTCGAAGGTGGGGACCTGGGCGGTGCAGATGCGGTAGCGCGCTTTGTCGGGGCTCGTCTTCGCCTGGCAGGACCGCTTGAGCGGTCCCAGCGGATCCGGCGCCGCGCCGGCTGCCGGAGCCGCGCCAAGTGCGGCGATTAAGGCGACACCGGCCGTCACTGCAAGTCCGCAAACTGCGGCTTTTCGCCGGCACTGGGCCGTTTTAGGTGTGTATATGACGCCTAGAACGGCCCAGCCCTCACAGCGGCTCCAGTTGGAGGCTCAGGTCGAGTGCCGGGGCCGAGTGGGTGAGGGCGCCGATCGAGATGTAGTCGACGCCG
>JAXDHW010000220.1:0-8528 GCA_034664365.1 Thermoleophilaceae bacterium | reverse complement strand
ATGCGGAAGCTGGCCCTGGCTCTCCCGGCGGCACTGGCGGCGGTACTCGTCGCCGTTGCCCTGAGCGCCGGCTCGAGCCACCGCGAGGCCCCCAACACGGCGCTCGACCCGACCGCGGACGACACAGACGTCTACGCGTTCACGGCGAACGACGCACCCGGGGCATTGACGGTGGTGGCCAACTGGATCCCATTGGAGGATCCGGCGGGCGGTCCGAACTTCTTCAGGTTCGACGACCGGGCGCACTACTACATCAACGTCGACAACACCGGCGACGGGAAGTACGACATCCGGTACGAGTTCAAGTTCAAGACGAAGATCCGCAACAAGAACTCGTTCCTGTACGCGCTCCCCGGCGTCCAGAGCTTCAACGACCCGAAGCTCAACGTCGTGCAGACGTACCGGATCACGCGCGAGAGGTACAACGCGAAGGGCAGGAAGACCGGCGAGAAGGTCATCGCCAAGAACCTGCCGGTCGCGCCCAACAACGCGGGCCCGAAGACGTTCCCGAACTACGGCAACGTCGCGAACGAGGCCATCCGCAAGCTGAGCGGCGGCGGCAAGGTGTTCGCCGGGCAGCGTGACGACCCGTTCTTCGTCGACCTCGGGATGACGTTCGACGACATCAACTTCCGCCCCGGTACCGGAACCGGCAACCAGGGTGGAGGCAAGGACGACCTCGCGGGCTACAACACCCACTCGATCGTGCTGCAGCTGCCCGAGTCGAAGGTGACTCGGAACGGCAAGGCGGTCGCGTCGGCAAGCGCGAAGAACGCCGTGGTGGGCGTCTGGTCGTCGACGGAGCGGCGCAGGCTCCAGGTGACGGCGGCCTCGAAGACGCACAAGGGGCACAGGAGCCCGTTCGTGCAGGTCAGCCGACTCGGGAACCCGCTCGTGAACGAGGTCGTGATCCCGCTCGGCAAGAAGGACAAGTTCAACCGGACCCAGCCGGCGAACGACGCGGCCAACTACGGCCAGTACGTCGTGAGTCCGGAGCTGGCGAAGGTCATGAACGCGCTGTTCGACCTCAACGCTCCGGAGAACGGCCGCACGGACATCGTGCAGGCTGTCCTCCAGGGCCTGCCCGGGCTGAACCAGGTCCAGGGCAAGGGCGACAAGGAGCCCGCGGTCGACACCCTGAAGGTCAACCTCGGGACGCCGGTGACGGCGACGCCCAACCGGTTCGCCGTCCTCGCGGGCGACAACCAGGGCTACCCGAACGGGCGCCGGCTCACCGACGACGTGGTCGACATCGACCTCCGCGTCTTCGCCGGTTTCCTGAAGGGCAACAAGGTGGCGCTCGGTGACGGTGTCGACCAGAACGACGTTCCGTTCCTGTCGGCATTCCCGTACGTCGCCCCGCCGCACGCGGGCTACGACTCCGACCCCAAGCGGACGGAGCCGCCGCACGCACCGGATCCGGCGCAGCCGTAGGTTGCACGGGAGGGGCCCCAAAACTGGGGCCCCTCCCGGCCTCCGGTCAGGCCGACGAGAACCATGACCCTCAGACTTCCCAACCTCCGATACCTCGCCGCGACCGTCACGGCCTTCGCCGTCGCGGTCCTCGTGCTCGCGGCCCTCAACCGCGGCTCGGCGCCGCCGTCGCCACCGCGCTCGTCCGACGCCGCGCAGGCGACCGTCGCGCACACGACCGACGAGCAGATCGCCACGCTCCAGCGCGAGCTCCGCGCCCGCCCCGACGACCTCGCCGCGACCGCCGGACTCGCCGATGCCTACCTCCAGAAGGTGCGCGAGACCGGCGACCCGAGCTACTACGCGCGCGCCGGCTCGCTCCTCGACGCGGCCCGGTCCCGCGCGCCGCACGACGCCGGCGTGCTCACGTCCGCCGGAACCCTCGCCCTCGCCCGCCACGACTTCCGCGCCGGCCTCGACCTCGGTCGCGCGGCGCTCCGTTCGGCCCCGGGCACCGTCCGCCCACTCGGGACGATCGTGGACGCGCAGGTCGAGCTCGGTCGCTACGGCGACGCGGGCCGCACGCTCCAGCGGATGCTCGACGAGAAGCCGAGCCTCGCCTCGTACGCGCGGGCGTCGTACTACCGCGAGCTGCACGGAGACCTCGACGGCGCCGCGGCGGCGATGCGGCTCGCCGTGGAGGCCGGCGGCCAGGCCCCGGAGAACGTCGCGTACGTGCAGACGCTCCTCGGCAATCTCGAGCTCGACCGCGGCCGGGTGGCGGCGGCGAGCCGCGCCTACCGCACGGCCCTCCTGCGCCAGCCCGGCTTCCCCGCCGCCGGTGCCGGGCTCGCGCGCGTCGAGGCGGCGCGCGGCGACCTCCCCGCGGCGATCCGTCGCTACCGGGCCGTGGTCGCCCGTCTGCCGCTCCCCGAATACGTGGTCGGCCTCGGCGAGGCGGAGCTGGCGGCCGGCCGCCCCGGCGTCGCGCGCCGCGATCTGGCGCTCGTCGGCGCCGAGGAGAAGCTCCTGCAGGCGAACGGAGTGAACACCGACGTGGACCTCGCGCTCTACGAGGCGAGCCACGGCGACCCCCGCCGCGGCGTCGCGCTCGCCCGCCGTGCCTACGCCGCGGCGCCGAGCGTGCGGTCCGCGGACGCGGTCGGCTGGGCGCTGACCCGCGCCGGCCAGCCGCGCGGCGGCCTCGCGTACGCGCACCGCGCGCTGCGGCTCGGCTCGCGCGATCCGCTCTTCCTGCTCCATGCCGGGATCGCCGCGCGCGGCGCCGGGCGACCCGACGAGGCACGCCGGCTGCTGGCCGCCTCGCTCGCGCTCAACCCGCGCTTCTCCCCGCTCTGGGCGCCGCGCGCACGGCGAGCGCTGGAGGCGCTGAAGTGACACGCGTCCGGTCCGCGCTGCTCGCCGCCGCGGCAGCGGCGGTCCTGCTGGGCGCCGCGCCGGCCGCCGCGCACCCGCTCGGCAACTTCTCGATCAACCACATCACCTATGTCAGCGTCTCGGCGGACCGGATCGACCTCCGCTACGTCCTGGACCAGGCCGAGATCCCGACGTTCCAGGAGCGCGGGAGGACGGCCGCCGAGGTGCTGGCCGCCAAGCGCGACGAGGTCATTCGCGACCTGACCGTGACGCTCGACGGGCGCCGCGTGCCGCTGCGCGCACTCCCGGGAGCGACGATCTCGCATCCCCCGGGCCAGGGCGGCCTCCGTCTCACGCGCGTCGAGCTGCCGCTCGTGGCCGCGGCTGCCCACGCGCGACGCGTGGTCGTCCACGACGGCACCTTCGCGGGGCGCGTCGGGTGGAAGGCGATCGTGCCGCGACCGGGGCGCGGCACCGCCGTACGCACGACGGCCGAGCGCGGCGACCCGACCGGCGGCCTGCGCACCTACCCGCGCGGCGCGCTCGAGTCGCCACGCGACCAGCGGACCGCCACGCTCGCCGCCCGACCGGGCGACGGCACCCTCGCCGCCCCGCCGGGACATGGCGCGGGGGCGGCCGCGTCGGGCTCTGATCGAAGCGGCGACGGCTTCGCGGGCGTGCTCAAGGACGCGGTCGACGGGAAGGGCGTGCTCGTGTTCCTGCTCCTCGCCGCGTTCGGGTGGGGTGCGCTGCACGCGCTGTCCCCGGGGCACGGCAAGGCGATGGTGGCCGCATACCTCGTCGGCACGCGCGGCACCGCCCGGCACGCCGCGGCACTCGGCGCGATCGTGACGATCACGCACACTGCCGGCGTCTTCGCGCTCGGCCTGGTCACGTTGCTCCTGTCGCAGTTCGTGGTCCCCGAGCAGCTCTACCCCTGGCTCACGCTCGCGTCCGGGCTGCTCGTGGTGGTGGTCGGGGGGACCGTCCTGCGCTCGCGCGTCCGCGCAGCGCGGCACCGGCGCGAGCACGCACACGAGCAAGGCCACGACCATCACCACGACGTCTCGATGAAGGGCCTCCTCGCCATGGGCGCGTCGGCCGGCCTGATCCCGTGCCCGTCGGCGCTCGTGGTGCTGCTCGGGGCCGTCTCGCAGCACGAGGTCGCTCTCGGGATGCTCCTCATCGTCGCGTTCAGCCTCGGCCTCGCGGCTGCCATGACGGCGATCGGCGTCGCAGTCGTCTACGCCGGGCGGCTGACCTCGCGCCTCGACTTCCGCGGGCGGGTCGCCACCGCGCTCCCGGTCGTATCCGGCGTGATCATCGTCGGTGCCGGCCTCGTCCTGAGTGCCCGCGCCATCCCCCAGGTGCTCTGAGTGATCCGTTCGCGATCAAGGTGCGAAGTGGCGTATGGGAGGCGCGCGAACGAGGACTCGTTGACCGCGTCACACATAAATCCGACCGCAAGCGCTCCGGACCTGAGGGCCGCCGTCGCCGCGCTTCGCCGCGACGGCCATCGCGTGTCCACGCCTCGCCGCCAGGTGCTCGAGGCCCTGTACGCGGCGCCCACGCCGGTCACGGCCGACGAGATCGCCGCCGGCCTCGGCGGCAGGCTGCCGCGCTCGGACGACGCGTCCGTGTATCGCACGCTCGAACTGCTCGAGCGGGTGGGCCTCGTGCGGCACGTCCACCTCGGTCACGGCCCGGGCCGCTACGCGCCGGCGTCCACCGCCGAGCGCGACTACTTCGTGTGCGAGCGCTGCGACGAGGTGCGCGCCGCGGACCCGCGTGCTCTCGAGCCGGTGCGCGAGGCGATCGCGCACGCCTTCGGCTGGCGCGTGCGCTTCAGCCATTTCCCGATCGCCGGGCTCTGCCCGCGCTGCGCGGACGAGGAGGGCGCGTGTTCGGACTAGACCACCAGATCGCGAGCCTCGGCGCCGGCGAGACGTTCCTCGTCGTCGCCGCCGTGGCCGCGCTGCTCGGGCTGCGGCATGCGACCGACCCCGACCACCTCACCGCGGTCTCGACCCTCGTCGCGTCGGGCAGCGACCGCGGTCCGCGCCGGGCCGGGACGCTCGGATTCGCGTGGGGGCTTGGCCACGCCACCACCCTGTTCGCGTTCGGGTTGCCGATCGTGGTCGCGCGGAGCTACCTGCCCGAGTCGGTGCGCCAGGCCGCCGAGCTGGGCATCGGCCTCCTCATCATGGCGCTGGCCATCCGGCTGCTGGTGCGCTGGCGGCGCGGCCAGCTCGGGCCGCACGCTCCCCGGGATCCCGCGCGCCTCGGCCGCTCGCCGCTCCAGGCCTACGGGATCGGGCTGCTGCACGGCATCGGGGGCTCGGCCGGCGTCGGCATCCTCCTGCTCGCCGCCATCCCCGACCACGTCGAGGGCGCCGTCGCCCTGGCGGTGTTCGCGGCGTTCACGGCGATCTCGATGGCGCTCGCTTCGACCGCCTTCGGCTACGGCATCTCGCGCGGCCCGGTGCTGCACCGGTTCGTCGCGATCGCGCCCGCCCTCGCGATGGCGAGCCTCGCCTTCGGCGCCTGGTACGCGCTCGGAGCCGTCGACGCCGTGCCCTACGTTTTCTGACATGCCGCACGCCGGACTGGAGCTCCACGACGGGGAGCGAGGGCTCCGTCTCCTCTTTCGCGAGACCGCCGCCGAGTCGGGCGGGCTGCGCCTGGCGATGGAGTGGACGGTCGATCCGGGGCGGCAGACCGTCGGCCGCCCGCACGTCCACGCGCAGGGCGGGAGCGAGTCCTTCGAGCTGCTCGCGGGCGAGGCGGGCTACAGGGTCGGTAAGGACGAGCACCGCGAGCGGGCGCCGCACTCGTGGCCGATCCCGCCGGACACCGCGCACGTGCACCCCTGGAACGTCGGCCAGGAGCAGCTGCGCTTCACGCAGACGATCGTCACCGACGACCCCGCGAACGGCCTGACCGACGGCGTCGGCCGCTACTTCGAGACCGTCTTCGCCCTGTCCGCGCAGGGCAAGGTCGACGCCAGGGGCGACATCACCGACTTCCTCCAGTCGGCGGTCACGATCCGCGAGCTGCTCATGCCGGGCTCGTGGCTCCCGACCATCCCACGCCCGGCCCAGCGTGCACTGTTCGGCGGGCTCGCCGCCCTGGCTCGTGCCAGGGGCCGGCAGGCTTACGTCGCCGCGACCTAGGTCGCGTCGCGCAGGCGCTGCGCCTCGGGCAGCGCCTCGAGCTTCTTCAGCGTGGTGTTCTCGATCTGGCGGATCCGCTCGCGCGTGACCCCGAAGGCGCGGCCGACCTCCTCGAGCGTGCGCGCCTCGTGGCCCTTGAGCCCGAAGCGCATCTCGATCACCTCGCGCTCGCGCTCGGGCAGGGCGTCGAGGGCCTTGCGCACGTTCTCACGGCGCAGGTTCTCGATCGCCAGCTCGAACGGCGAGTCCGCGGTCTCGTCCTCCACGAAGTCGCCGAGCTCGGAGTCCTCCTCCTCGCCGATCGGCTTCTCGAGCGAGATCGGCAACTGCGCGAGCCGCTGGATGTCCTTCACCTCGCGCACGTCCACCTCGAGGTGCAGAGCGATCTCCTCCGGCGTCGGCTCGCGTCCCAGCTCCTGGACGAGCTGGCGCTCGACGTGCACGACCTTGTTGAGCTTCTCGACCATGTGGACCGGGATGCGGATCGTGCGCGCCTTGTCGGCGATCGCGCGGGTGACGGCCTGCCGGATCCACCAGGTGGCGTACGTCGAGAACTTGTAGCCGCGCCGGTAGTCGAACTTCTCGACCGCGCGGATGAGCCCGAGCGAGCCCTCCTGGATGAGGTCGAGGAAGGTGAGCCCGCGGCCGAGGTAGCCCTTCGCGATCGAGACGACGAGGCGCAGGTTGGCCTCGATCATGTGCTGCTTGGCGTCCATGTCGCCGCGCTCGATTCGCTTCGCGAGCGAGACCTCCTCGACGGCGGTCAGAAGCTCCACGCGGCCGATCGACCGCAGGTACAGCCGGAGCGAGTCGAGGCTCGGCTCGACGGTCAGGTCGATCTCGATCTTCTTGCCGGTCGCGGCGGCGGCCGCCTCCTTGGGGTCGGCCTCCTCGGGCGTCCCGTCGCCGCGGAGCTTGGCGGGCGTCCCGTCGCGGGCCAGCAGGTCGATGCCCTGCTCCACGAGGTAGGCGCGAAGGTCGCGCAGCTGCTCCTTCGTGACGTCGACCTCCTCGATCGAGGTCGCGAGGTCCTCGATCGTCACGTAGCCGCGCTCACGCGCCTCGGCCAGCAGCGGTCGTAGCTCCTCGACATCGAAGAACGAAGCGTCGGTCCGCTCGAGGAGCGCTCCCTCTTCCTTGTGATCCACGGGCAGTCCCTCTCGAGATCGGGGGCCAGGAGCGACTCCGCCGCGGTGCGACGTCGTCACGCTGCAAGTCCAGTCGCGAGACCGGTGCCAGCCACCGCCCTCGGGTTCAACATACACCCGATGTGGCCAAATCGCACCCCGATTTCTCAGCGCTATCTTCAAAGTCCGCTATGACCGCCGGAACCCGCCTGCCGAGTGGATCGCCGACCGATGTTCAGGCCCGGCGCCCCGCCATCCACGTGAGCCTCTCGCGCGTCGGGGTCACGGGCGTGCGCAAGGTGATCCGCATCCGCGCGAACGGCGTCGAGCAGCTCTTCTACGCGGAGCTCGAGTGCTTCGTGGACCTCGGACCGAAGCAGAAGGGCGCGCACATGTCGCGCTTCGAGGAGGTCATCGAGGAGGCGATCGAGGAGGTCGTGCTCGGCGAGGCCTTCAAGGCCGAGACGCTCGCGGCCCACATCGCCGAGCGCGTGCGCGACCGTCAGCAGGGCCTGCGCGCGGAGGTCACCGTCGCGGCGCAGTACCCCGAGCACAAGCCCGCGCCCGTGTCCGGCATCCAGACGCAGGAGATCTACACGCTGCTCGGCTCGGCCGTGGCGTCCGAGAGCGGCACGCGGCGGCTGGTCGGCGTCGAGGCGCAGGGCATGACCGCGTGCCCGTGCGCGCAGGAGCTGGTCGCCGAACGCTCACGCGCGCGGCTCGTCGAGGATGGCTTCGACGCCGACGAGGTGGAGCGCATCCTCGAGCTGGTCCCCGTGGCGACGCACAACCAGCGCGGCGTGGGCACGCTCCACGTCGGCTGCCCCGAGGCGTGCGACGCGCAGATCGAGGCCGCCACCCTCCTGCGCATCGTCGAGTCCTCGATGAGCTCCGAGATCTATGAGCTGATGAAGCGCTCGGACGAGGCCGAGGTGGTCGAGAAGGCGCACCGCCGGCCGCGGTTCGTGGAGGACTGCGTGCGCGAGATGATCCAGATGGCGGTCGAGGAGTTCGAGCCGCTCGGCCACGACGTGTTCCTCTCCGCGCGCCAGCGCAACCTCGAGACGATCCACCAGCACGACGTGGTCGCGGAGCGCCACGGCCTGCTCGGCGACCTGATGGCTGAGGTGGCCGGCGGGGACGCCCCAGGCCGCCACGTGACAGTTCGCGACTGGCTCGAACGCACGTAGTCGCCAACCGGTTGTCCAGACCCGGGGGACGAAGGTTCAGCCGCAGGAGCCGCCGCCGATGATCGGTGCATGGACGCCCCCCAGAAGCACCTAGGTCTTTCGCAGGACGCCGCGATCGTGCTTGCGCTCGCCGACACCGCCGTGCCGTTCGCCGTTTCGCCCGAGGACGAGGCAGAACGCTGGGTGCGAGTCATGCGGATGCACGGATGGGTCGGAACGGTGCTCCAGTCGCTCGGCGTGGGCGAGGC
>JAXDHW010000205.1:0-5506 GCA_034664365.1 Thermoleophilaceae bacterium | reverse complement strand
TCTCCGGGGGGCTGACCTCCGCAACCGCCATCGGCAGCTGCGGCAGCAACGTGCAGGTGACGATCGACGACGCGGGCGATGCAGCGGCAGTGTGGGAGGTCTCGGGCGGTCAGATCATGCTCGACATCTACGACAACACGGCACCCGCCTTGACCACCGTCACGGTGCCGGCGACGGCGAAGACGGGCACTCAGGTGCCGGTTTCGGCAACGACCTTCGACGCGCTCTCGAACGTCGCCGTGCACTGGCGCTTCGGCGACGGCGGCCAGGCCGACGGGCCGAGCGTGTCGCACACGTACGCGACCCCCGGGACCTTCCAGGTCAAGGTCGACGCCACCGACCAGGCCGGCAACGTGACGACCACGCCGCGAACGATCGCCGTCACCAAGCCCGCCCCCAAGCCGGCTGGTGCCACCAACGGCGACGACGTCCTCTACGGCGACGCGCTGCCCAACGTCATCTGCGGTCTTCTCGGCAACGACGCGATCTACGGCCTCGCCCGCGCCGACACGCTCTGGGGTGACCGCTGCAACGACAAGACGAAGGCGGCGCTGTTCGCCGCTCAGGTCTTTCCCGACGGCAACGACCGGCTCTTCGGAGGCGGCGGCGCCGACACGCTCTACGGAGCGGGTGGCAACGACACCCTGACGGGCGGCAAGGGCGGCGACAGCCTCTTCGGGGGCGGCGGCAAGGACAAGCTCATCGGCGGCGGCGGCCCGGACAAGCTCGTGGGCGGCGGCGGGGTGAACACCTACCGGGGCGGCGCGGGCAACGACACCGTGAAGGCCGCGAACGGGAAGAAGGAGAACGTTTCATGCGGCGCCGGGAAGAAGGACAGGGCGACCGTCGACAAGGCCGACAAGGTCACCGGCTGCGAGACGGTCAGGCGGGTGAAGAAGTGACCGGCAGGGAGTAGTCGATCCACTCGGAGCGAATGCCGCCGACGCGCTCGTAGACCGCCTGAGCGCGCAGGTTGTCCTTCGCCGTCCGCCATTCGAGCTCGACCGCGCCGCGCTCGCGGCACAGGTTCAGGCATTCCGCGATCAGCGCGTCCGCCAGCCCGCCACCGCGCGCCTCCTCGACCACGAACAGGTCGTTCATCACGCCGATCTGGCTCGCCGAGAGCGTGCTCCACGTCCAGTAGACGGTCGCGAAGCCGACCGCACGACCGTTGTCGCCGCGGGCGATGAGCTGGACCCCGTGACGCTCCGGTGACGCGATCAGCTCCCGCGAGAGTGCGAGCAACTCCTCGTCCGCGGGATCGACCTCGTAGAAGTCGCAGTAGCCGCGCATGAGCGGCAGCAGCTCGGGCAGGTCCTCCTCGGTCACTCGCGCGATCATCCCGTGCAGGTTAGGGTCGCATTGAGATGAGTTCGCTGGAAACCGTCACAGTGCTGTTCACCGACCTCGTCGGCTCGACCGGCCTGGCCACGCGCGTCGGGCCGGTTGCGGCCGAGGCCCTGCGGCGCGATCACTTCACGATCCTGCGCGAGGCCGTCGACGCGACGGGCGGGCGCGAGGTGAAGAACGTGGGCGACGGGCTCATGGTCGTCTTCCAGAGCTGCTCGAACGCCGTGGCCTGCGGAGTGAACATGCAGCAGCGGGTCGAGCAGCGCAACCGTCGCGCGGACGAGCAGTTCGCCGTTCGGATCGGGATCTCGATGGGCGAGGCGGACGTGGAGGAGGACGACTACTTCGGTCCGCCGGTCGTCGAGGCGGCGAGGCTCTGCGACGCCGCGGCGGGCGGGCAGGTGCTCTGCGGCGACCTGGTGCGCACGATGGCGCGCGAGGGTCACAGCTTCACCTCGGTCGGGACCCTTGAGCTGAAGGGGCTCACGGACCCCTTCCCGGCGTACGAGGTCGAGTGGCAGCCCGCCGCGGCCGCGGGCACGTTGCCGCTTCCGCCCCGGCTGCGCGAGGTCCCGCCGGTGGGCTACGTGGGTCGGCAGATGGAGCGCGAGGCGCTCTCGTTCCTGCTCGACCAGGCCCGCGAGGGGAGTCGCCGTGTGGCATTCATCTCCGGCGAGCCGGGCATCGGCAAGACGCGCCTCTCGACGCAGCTGGCCGTACACGCGCACGGCGAAGGCGCGAGCGTCCTCTACGGCCGCTGTGACGAGGATCTCGGACTTCCGTACGGCCCGTGGGTGCGCGCCCTTCGGCACTACGTCGCCGAGGCTCCCGAGGAGATCCTGCGCGCGCACGCCGAGCGCCAAGGTGGAGAGTTGGCCCAGCTCGTCCCTGAGGTCCGCGGCCGGATCCCGGACTACCCGGAGCCGCGCCAGACGGACCCGGAGACCGAGCGCTACATGCTGTTCGGCGCCGTCACGAGCCTGCTCGAGGTCGCGACCGAGCGGCTGCCGCTCGTGCTGATCCTCGACGACGTCCACTGGGCCGATACGCCGTCGCTCTCGCTTCTGCGACACGTGGCAACGCACGACGCTCCGCTCCGGCTGCTCGTGCTCTGCACCTACCGCGACTCGGAGCTCGCGAGCGGGCACCCGCTTGCGGCGCTCCTCGCCGACCTTCACCGCGAGGAGGGGGTCAGCCGGATCCCGCTCGACGGTCTGGAGGAGTCGAACGTGGTCTCCCTGATGGAGGCGGCCGCGGGGCACGAGATGACGGACGACGGGCGCAGGCTCGCGCAGGCCATCGTCCGCGAAACCGGCGGCAACCCCTTCTACGTCGCGGAGCTGCTGCGCCACCTGCTCGAGACCGGCGCGCTGGTTCAGGGCGCGGACGGTCGCTTCAGGATCGACGGAGCGATCGAGGACCTCGGGCTGCCTCAGAGCGTCCGCGAGGTGATCGGCCGCCGGGTCGAGCGTCTGAGCGAGCCGAGCCGGCGCGTGCTGGGGGTCGCCGCCGTGATCGGGCGCGACTTCGACGTCGATCTGCTCGCGCGCGTGACGGACACCGACGAGGACGCGCTGCTCGACCTGATCGAGGAGGCCGTGGCCGCCTCGGTGGTCGACGAGTCGACTCCCGTGGGCCGCTTCACGTTCGCGCACGCTCTGATCAACCACACCCTGTACGAGGATCTTGGACGCACGCGGCGAGCGCGCCTCCATGCGCGGATCGCGCAGGAGCTCGAGGAGCTGTGCGGCGACGACCCCGGCGATCGTGTCGCGGAGCTCGCGCGCCACTGGGGCCGCTCCGGGACAGCGGAGGATCCCGCCAAGGCGGTCGACTACGCCCGCCGCGCCGGTGAGCGCGCGCTCGAGCAGCTCGCGCCGGACGAGGGGCTTCGCTGGTTCAGCCAGGCGCTCGAGCTGCGTGGGGGCGCGGCGGCGAACCAGGCCGAGCACTGCGACCTCCTCATTGGCCTCGGCGAAGCTCAGCGCCAACTCGGGGACGCAGCTCACCGCGAAACCCTGCTGAAGGCGTCGAGCATCGCGTCCGATCTCGGCGACGCCGACCGCGCCGCGGCGGCGGCATTCGCCAACCAGCGTGGCTGGAACAGCGTCTTCGGCGAGGTGGACCGCGAGCGCGTGGCGGCGCTCGAGCGAGCGATCGAGCTCGACGGGGGCCGCAGCCCGGCGCGCTTGGCGCGGCTCATGGGTCGGCAGGCGGTCGAGCTCCAGTTCGACCGCGACCACGAGCGACGGTGGGCGCTGGCCGAGGAGGGACTCGCCCTCGCCCGCGCGTCCGGCGATGCGCGCGCGCTGGCGGACCTGCTGTTCGACTACGTCTACGCGACGGCTGGACGTGAGGACCTGGCGGCGTCCCGCACGCTGGCCGAAGAGCTGCTCGAGCTGGCCGACACCCTCGACGACCCGGCCCTTCGCATCAGGGCCGGCATCGCCGAAACACTCTGGTCCGTCATCGACGGCAATCTCGCGCGAGCGAGCGAGAGGATCGCCGTGCTCCGGGCGCTCGCCGACGAGTTCGGTCAGCCCGTGCTCCGCTGGTTCGCGACCTACATCGCAGCGTCGATTCGCATGGTCGAGGGCGACCTGGAGGGCTCCGAGAGGCTCGCCGAGGAGGCGTTCCGCATCGGCAGCGAGGCCGGTCAGCCAGACGCGGCGATGGTCTACGGCGCTGAGATCACGCCGATCCGAACCGCTCAGGACCGGGCCGAGGAGTTCATCCCGCTCTTCGAGGAGGCGATGGCCGCCAATCCCGGGCTACCGGTCTGGCGGGCCGCCCTGGCGAATGCCCAGGCGATGGCGGGAAGGCGCGACGAGGCAGCCGCGATCCTCGCCGAGGATGCGAGCAGGCGCTTCGCAAACGTCCCGTACGACCAAGCGCGCGTCTCGGCACTGGCGCTCTACGCCAGCGCTGCGTTCGAGGTCCGGCATCCCGAGGCCGCCGGCATCCTCTACGAGCAGATCGAGCCGTTTGCCGACTTCGTCGTCTACAACGGCGCCAACTCGTACTGCCAGGGGCGGACCTACCTGGGGATGATGGCCGCCGTTCTGGGCCAGGACGACCTGGCCGACGAGCACTTCCGCGTGAGCTCCGAGTTCCATGAGCGAGCGGGAATGCCGCTGCTGGCAGCCACCAGTCGAGGCGCGTGGGGGGAGGCGCTGGCGCGCCGCGGCGATGCGGCAGCCGCGCGCCGCGAGGCCGCGATCGCGCTCGAGCACGCGCGCGCGGTCGGCTACGTCTTCATCGAGCGCCGCTCCGCCGTGACCGCCGAGACGGGGGCGAGCTGGAGCGAGTCGCTCCCCGCCCAGTCCTGATAGAGCTCTTAACACCGCACGGTCCCGCGCGCGCCCACCTGCGTCCGGTCGCGAACGCGCGTGCGGCGCTCGTGCTGGGCCACGGCGCGGGGGGCGGGGTGGAGGCTCCCGACCTCGTGGCCGCCGCCGAGGCCGCGCGCGCCGAGGGCGTGAGCGTGGCGCTGGTCGAGCAGCCCTACCGCGTCGCCGGCCGGCGCGCCCCGCCGCGGGCGGCACAGCTCGACGCGGCGTGGATCGCCGTGGTCGAGCAGTTGCGCGCGGGCGAGCTGGAGGGCCTGCCCCTCGTGGCCGGCGGCCGCTCGCTGGGCGCGCGGGTCGCGTGCCGGACAGCGGCGACGGTGGGTGCCGCCGCGGTGCTCTGCCTCGCGTTCCCGCTCGAGCCGCCGCGCCGCACCGGCAAGCCGCCCAACAACCGATTACCCGAGCTCGACGCGGTCACGGTCCCGGTGCTCGTGGTGCAGGGTGAGCGTGACCAGTTCGGCATGCCGCCGGAGGGCCCGACGCGCAGCGTCGCCGTCGTGCCCGGCAACCACGGCCTTAAGACGGACCTCGACGCCGTGGCGGCGGCGATCCGCGGCTGGCTCTCCGAGGTGGTCTGACTCAGGCGGCGGGGGGTCGCGGCGCGTCGGGATCGCGCGCGGCGGAGCGTGCCTTGTTGATGCGTCCCTCGTGCTCCTGGCGCGCGCGCTTGCCGCGCTTGCGGGCGTCGGCGTTGCGGTCGGCGACGCGGCGACGCTCTGCCTGCCACGCGGCCTCGCCCCTCGGAGCTGGTGTGTCGGTCATAACGGCCTCCCTCGACCCTCTCCGGAGAACGAGCGGCCGGGTGA
>JAXDHW010000200.1:0-4745 GCA_034664365.1 Thermoleophilaceae bacterium | reverse complement strand
CGCGGAAACTCGTCGGCAGGAAGGGTGCGCAGGTGGAAGCGTGACGGGCCCGAGACCACCTCGACGTCGCCCTGCGACGACCGGTACTCGAGCGACAGCTCGTCCTTCGGAAGCGACCGCACGACGTCGAGCAGTAGGCGGCCGGGGACGACAGCGTCGCCCTCACGCTCCGGCTTGACCTCGACGCCGACCCTGACGCCGAGCTCCATGTCGGTGGCCTGGAGCTCGACACGTTCGGACTCGGCTCGGATCATCACGCCGGCGAGCGTCTGGATCGCGCTGCGCGTGGAGGCGCCGCGAACGGCGATGCCGAGTGCCGCCAGGAACCGTTCCTTCTCAATCGAGAACTTCATCTAGGAAGAGATATAGGGGAAGTAGGTGGTGTTGGGATGTTGGGTCCGGCTGCGACACCGCTTGGTAGAGCGGAATCGAGGTGTGGACAGGACTGTCGATTCTGTCATTAGCCGCGGTCGGCTGACAGCTCGCGCAGCTCCGACCGCGCGCGGTCGACAGCACCGGTGGTTTCCTGACGCTTGCCGAGGTCGCCCGCGATGCGGCGGTGGGCGTGCAGGACCGTCGAGTGGTTGCGACCGCCGAAGTGACGGCCGATCGCCGGGAGGCTCTGATCGGTGAGCTCGCGCGCGAGGTACATGGCGACCTGGCGTGCGAGCGACACGCGTGGCCGGCGGTCGTGCGCGAGCAGCGATTCCGTGGGGACGTCGAGGGCGGCGGCCGCGGCGGCCTGAATGGCCTCGAGCGACGAGGGCTCCGCCGGGCGGTCGCCGTAGAGGTTGGTGAGCACGCGCCGGGCGAGCTCGGGCGAGGGCTCGTCGCCGCGCAGCGAGGCGTATGCCACGACGCGAATCAGCGCGCCCTCGAGAGCCCGCACGCTGGTGGACACGTGGCCGGCGATCTCCGCCAGCGTCGCGTGGCTGACGCCGGCGAGGGCGTCGGCGCGCGAGCGCTGTTCGAGGATGGCGAGGCGCGCGTCGAACGCGGGGGCGTCGAGCTGTGCCACGAGGCCGCACTCGAAGCGCTCGCGCAGCCGCGTCTCGAGCTTGCCGATGTCACGCGGCCGGCGGTCGCTCGTGATCACCAGCTGGCTGCCGGCCTCGTAGAGCGCGTTGAAGGTGTGGAAGAACTCCTCCTCGGTCCGGAGCTTCTCCTCCAGGAACTGGACGTCGTCCACGAGCAGCACGTCGGCACCGCGGAAGCGCTCGCGGAAGGGGCGTGTCTCGCCGCTGCGCACCGCTCGGACGAACTCGGCTGTGAAGTCCTCGACGGTCACGTACCGGACGGTGAGGCCGACGCCGTAGGCCTGCACGTAGTTGCCGATCGCGTGAAGGAGGTGCGTCTTGCCGAGGCCGGGCGGGCCGTGGATGAAGAGCGGGTTGTAGGTCTGGGCGGGCTGCTCCGCCACCGCGAGGGCGGCACCGTGCGCGAGGCGATTGCCGTCGCAGATGACGAACCGCTCGAACGTGTAACGGGGATTGAGCGGCTCGCCGGCGACGGGCGGGCCGCCACCGAGCGCCGCGGCCGTGTCGACCGGCGGTGCCCAGCGCTCGTCGACGACCTCGACGGACTCGGCAACCCCGGCGTTGGCCGCAGCCCTGCGCAGCACGGGGAGGAAGCTGTCCTCGACCCAGGTGCGGATGTGGTCGGGCGCGCGAAGGAACAGCGTGCCGCCGACGTGCCCGACGGGCTCGAGCGGCTCGAGCCAGATGTGGAAGGTGAAGTCGGTGACCTCCCGCCGAAGCTCCCGGGAGAGTCGGTCCCAGGCCCCGGCGAGGGCGTCTGGAAGCGGTGGCTCGGATCCTGCGGGTTGCGGCAAGCGGCGTCCCTCCGGGAAGCGGCGGCGGTGCGACCTATTCAGTGGGGAGGGCCGTCACGGTTGCGTGAGATGCCCTCGGCGAGCGCCAGTGTAGCGCCGCACGGAGGCCCCGGAGAGCGGCGTTCGCGGCCCGCGCGGACGCGTTTCCGCAAATCGCGACGAAAAGCTCGGAGGGCCTCGCTCGGCCGAATTTGAGCCGTGAGCGTGCGGTGTGCACACCCTGTGCACAGGGCCCGCTCCAGGCCGCGCGGAGCCCCGGAGCGGGCGCCGACGGCCCCTATACTCTCGGTCCCTCGAACGCCGAAGGTCCCTCTCGATGAAGCGCACCTACCAGCCGAAGAAGCGCAAGCGCGCCCGCACCCACGGGTTCCGTGCGCGTATGCGCACGCGCGCGGGCAGGCACCTGATCAACCGGCGCCGCGCCAAGGGCCGCAGGCGGCTCACGCCGTAGCTATGGCCGAGGGCGACCGCGCGGTCGGACGCCGCGGCAGGCGCGGCCGGCTGTCGCGGAGCGCCGACTTCGACCGCGTCTTTCGCGAGGGCCGCTCGCACGCGAGCCGGCACCTCGTGCTCTACGCATTCCCCCGCGCCGACGGTGAGGACCGCGACCCGCGGCTCGGCGTGTCCGTCGGCCGCAAGGTGGGCGGAGCGGTGGAGCGCAACCGCGTCAAGCGCGTACTCCGCGAGGCGTTCTGGGGCGTCGCGCCCGAGCTGCCGGAGGGGCACGACTTCGTCCTGGTCGCCCGCCCCGACGCCGGTGGGCTGGTTCGCGAGGCGGGCATGCCGGGCGTGGAGGCCGCGTTGCGCGAGCTCGTGGAGTCGTCGGGCCTGGCTCCCGGGAGCGCGACGTGACGGGCGCACTGCGCGGGCTCTTCCTGCTGCCCCTCCACCTCTACCGGAGGGTTATCTCGCCCCTGATCCGCCCCCACTGCCGCTATCACCCGAGCTGCTCTGAGTATGCGCTCGAGGCCGTCCGGGAGTACGGCGTGATCCGCGGCTCGACGCTGGCCGCATGGCGTGTGATGCGCTGCAACCCGTGGAGCCACGGCGGCGTCGACCCGGTCGCCCGGCAGTCGCTCTTCCGCCCCCGCCCCGCGCGCTGAGGCCAATGCTCATCTACGCCAACATCCTCCAGCCGCTGATCGACGTCAACGACGCGATCGTCAAGTTCTTCCACGACACGATCGGGCTCGGCTGGGGCCTTTCGATCATCGGCCTGACCATGGCGGTGCGGCTCGCGATCCTGCCGCTCACCTACAGGCAGGTGCGCTCGATGCAGGGGCTCCAGAAGCTGCAGCCGGAGATGAAGAAGATCCAGGCGCGCTACAAGGAGGACAAGAAGCGCCAGCAGGAAGAGATGATGAAGCTCTACCAGGAGCATCAGATCAACCCGCTCGGCTCCTGCCTCCCGCTGCTCCTCCAGCTGCCGTTCTTCTTCGGCCTCTACCAGACGTTGAAGGCCGGCGGCGCGATCAGCGACCAGATCAAGCACTCGGCGGGCAAGGGGTTCCTGTTCATCCCGGACCTCACCGAGAAGGTCAACAAGCACACGGGCGTGCTGATCGCGCTCCTGATCATCTACCTCGTCACGCAGCTCGCCTCGAGCTACGTGTCCTCGGTCAACATCCAGGACCCGATGCAGCGGCGGCTGCTGTTCCTGTTCCCGCTGGTCTTCTCGGTGATCATCATCCAGTTCCCGGCGGGTCTGATCGTGTACTGGATCACCACCAACCTCTGGACGGTCGGTCAGCAGCTCTTCATCAGGCGCTTCCTGCCACCACCCACCCCGGCGGTCGCGGGCGCCCCGTCGGGGACCGGCGGCCGCGGCCGCGACTCGGACGGAAAGCCGGCGTCGGCGTCGGGACCGTCGTCGCCGAAGCGGCCGAAGGACCGAGGCGGCGCCAAGGCGGACTCCGGCGGCTCGCCACGCCGGAAGCGCTCCCGCGGGGGTGACGGTGCATCGGGCGACGGCGGGTCCGGCGACGGCGGCAACGGCGGGCCGCGCAAGGCGCCACCACCGTCCCCGCGCAAGAAGAAGAAGCGCTCCGGCCGGCGGCGCTGAGGCGCGGTCCGATGCGTCGGCTGCCGGTGCGGCACAATGGCCGCCGATGGAGGGCGACGTGAACACGGCCGCGAGCGCTGACGGCGAGGGCGCGACCCTCGGCGAGGCCAAGTGGAGCGCGATCAAGGCGCTCGAGCGGGAGCATCCCGGAATCGACGCCGACGACGTGAGCTTCGAGGTGCTCGACGAGGGCGACGAGGCCGAGGGCCGGCCGGCGCGGGTGCGCGGCGAGGTCGACCCGGAGGCGGGACTGGTGGATCTGCCCGACGAGCCCACGGAGCGCCTGCGTGCCTTCCTCGCACGGGTTGTCGTGGCGCTCGACCTGCGCGCGAGCGTGGACATCGAGGAGGACGAGGAGGAGATCCGCGCGACCGTCAACGGTGACGACCTCGGCCTCATGATCGGAAAGCACGGGACGACGATCGATGCCCTCCAGCACCTGGCCGGGCGGATCGCGTTCCGCGGGCAGGGCGACCGGAAGGCGGTCGTGGTGGATGCCGCGGGCTACCGCGAGCGGCGCGAGGGAGTGCTGCGCCGAACCGCGGACCGGGCAGTGAGCGAGGCCCTCGACTTCGGGCGCGCTGTCGAGCTCGAGCCGTTGTGCGGGGCCGAGCGCCGGATCGTTCACACGTACCTGCGCGACCGCACCGACGTCCAGACGCACAGCGAGGGCGACGAGCCCGACCGGCGGTTGGTGGTCACGCCGGTGCAGAGCGGCTGAAGTACGCCGGCCGCGACCGTTTCACGTGAAACGCCCAGCCTTGACCCGCCGCCGCCCTGCGAACCGTTTCACGTGAAACGCTGGCGGGGTGGATCTGCACGAGGCACTCGAGCGTCACGAGGTCGAGGCCG
>JAXDHW010000183.1:0-3349 GCA_034664365.1 Thermoleophilaceae bacterium | reverse complement strand
GCAGCTCCAGCACCCTCCGCTCGCGCCACTGGAGCGAGCGGAGCGCGGCCTCGAGGTCGCGCTGGCGCATCGTGGTCGAGACCTGCTCGATCGGCGCCTCCGACGCGTCGTCCTCGATGAAGTCCGCTAGGCGCGTCTCGCCCTCCGCGGGCCCGACCGGGGTCTCGAGCGACACGGGCTCGCGGCCGAGCTCCAGGATGTCCTCAACCTGCGCCAGCGACATCTCGACCTCGCGCGCCAGCTCCTCCGGCGTGGGTTCGCGGTTGTTCTTCTGCATGAGCGCCCGGCGTGCCCGGCCGACGCGGTTCATCCGCTCGACCATGTGCACGGGGATCCGGATCGTGCGCGACTGGTCGGCCAGCGCGCGGGTGATCCCCTGGCGAATCCACCAGGTGGCGTACGTGGAGAACTTGAAGCCGCGCCGCCAGTCGAACTTCTCGACCGCGCGGATCAGGCCGAGGTTGCCCTCCTGGATCAGGTCGAGCAGCGTGAGGCCGCGGCCGCTGTATCGCTTGGCGATCGACACGACGAGGCGGAGGTTGGCCTCGATCAGCTGGTTCTTGGCGTCCATGTCGTTCGCCTCGACGCGCTTGGCGAGGCGCACCTCGTCGTCCTTCGTCAGCAGGCGCACGCGACCGATCGACTTGAGGTAGTTGCGGACGGCGTCGTCCGCCCCGCCCTCGGGCTCGGCCGGCTTGAGGCCGGCGGTCACGACGCCACCCTCGTCGAACAGGTCCGGCACGGTCGACGGCATCTTCTCCTCGCGCTCCTCGCGCTCCGGCTCGTCGAAGGCCGCGCCGCCGGCGGTGGGCGAGTCGCTCACAGGTCCCTCCCCATCAGCTCGTCGATCTGGACGCGAAGGCTCTCGCGCACCGGCCACAGCTCACGCTGGCGCTCCAGGATGCCGTCGCGCGCCGCGTGGCGAAGCTGGCGGTCGACGCGCTGGAGCTCGAGCTGGAGGAAGTTGAGCCGGAGCGCCTCGCCGGACACGTGCTGCTCGTCGGCGCGCATGGCCACGTCGGTGACGAGGGCGGCCAGCGCCGGGTCCTCCTCCGGCAGCTCGGCGAGCGGGTCGTCGAAGTGCAGCCTCAGGTGGTCGCGCACGCGCCGCAGCGCGCCCGAGGAGAAGTGATCGTCCTCGAGCCGGCCGAGGTACTCGCGTCCGTTGACCGAGTCCGCCAGGCACGCCGTCAAGAACTCGCGCTCCATCCGGGCGACCGCCTCGACGCCCGGAGCGGCCCCGTTGCCATTGCGGTTCGGAGCCGCGCCCCGCCCGGCATCGCGCGCGGGCGGCGCGACGGTCGCAGCGCTTGCGGCGCTGGCGAGCTGTACGCGAAGATTGTCGGAGGGCACATCGAGCTTGTCGGCAGCGAGCCGGATCAGATGATCCCTTAACACGGAATTTGCGTCCACGGAGTGCAGGATCGGGACCAATTCCCGGAGCGTCCGGTCCTTGGCGGTCGGCTCGCTCAGGTCCGCCTCGGCGAGCGTGCGCCGCACCTCGAACTCGGGCACGGTGACCGCACGCTCGAGAAGCTCCTCGAACGCCGCGGCGCCGTCGCGCTCCACCAGCTCGGCCGGATCCGCGCCCTCGGGCATCGCGGTCACCCGCAGCTCCACGTTGCGCTCGCGGGCCCCGCGGCCCGCGCGCAGCATGGCCTCCTGGCCCGCGCTGTCGGCGTCAAGCGCCAGGTAGATGCTCCCCGCGGCCCGGCTCAGCTCTGCGAGCTGCTCCTGAGTCATCGCCGTACCCATAATGGCCACGGTCTCCGATATCCCCCCCTGGTGGAGAGCAAGCACATCCGTGTACCCCTCGACTGCCACTATACGCCCCTTTTTGGCGGCCATTGCCCGCGCCCGGTCAATCCCGAACAGCTGGCGGCCCTTGTGGTAGAGCTCGTTTTCGGCCGTATTGATGTATTTCGGCCGCTGCTCGTCGGTCAATGAGCGAGCACCGAAACCGAGCACCCTCCCGCGAGCGTCCGCGAGCGGAAACATGATCCGCCCGCGGAAGCGATCGTAGAAGCCGCCCTGGCGCCCGCGCTGCCCGAGGCCGGCCGCCGCGATCTCGTCCGGCTTGAACCCGTCGCGCTGCGCGCCGACCGTCACGCGGTCCCACGCGCTGGGCGCGTAGCCGATCCGGAACTCGCGCAGGATCGGCTCCTCCAGGCCGCGGCCCGCCAGGTACTCCCGCGCCCGCGCCGCCTCGCCCGACTCCCACAGGACGCGCTCGTAGTAGCGCGTCGTTCGCTCCACGAGCTGGAGCAGGCGCTCGCGCCGCCGGCGCCTGGCCTCCGCCTTGGGGTCCTCGTCCTCGCGCTTGAGCTCCACGCCGTAGCGGTCCGCCAGCAGCTCGACCGCGCCCGGAAAGTCGAGCGCCTCGGTGGCCTGCACGAACCCGATGGCGTCGCCGGACTCCCCGCAGCCGAAGCAGTGGTAGAGCTTGTGCTCGGCGTTGACCGAGAACGACGGCGTGCGCTCGTCGTGGAACGGGCACAACCCGACCCAGCGCGTGCCCACCCGGCGAAGATCGCTTCGCGCCCCCACGAGCTGGACCATGTCGATCGAGTCCTTGACCCGCTCGATCGACTCCTTCGTGTAGAGCGCCATGCGGCCTGAGGCTAGCCCGGCAGCCGCGCCGGGGGTGGCGTCCCACGCGTCAGGGCCCCCGACAATCCCGCAATCACCGCCGCTTCGCTCACTTTCGTGAGAGCGCGTGGTCGATCGCGCCGCGGAGCCTGCCGGCGCCCACGACGAGCTCCCCCGGCGGCGCGACGAGGAACGTGGGCGTGGACTGGACTCCGGCAGTCCGGGCCGCGTCTCTGGCCTTGGCGAGCTGCCCGCTGGCGGCGGGCGAGCGCCGGTCGGAGAACGCGCGCCGGGTGTCCAGTCCCGCCGCCAGCGCCACGCGGCGGAGGTACGCGTCCGTGACCCAGCCGGTGTTCTCGGCGCCCTGGTTGCGGTAGACGAGGTCGACGAACTGCCAGAGCCTGTCCTGCATCGCGGCGGCCGCCGCCATCCGGGCGCCGCGCCGCGAGTCGTCGCCGAGGAACGCCAGCGTGTGGAAGACGAGCTTGACCCGTCCGGTGCGCACGTAGCGGCGCACGATCTCCGGGAGCTCGTCGCGGGCGCTCTGGCCGCAGAACGTGCACTGGAGGTCGGAGAAGTCGGTGACCGTGACCGCGGCGCTGGGGCTGCCGAGCTCGACCCCGTGCTGCGGGATCCCCGCGAACAGCGCGCGCGTGGCGGCGATCCCCTCCGGCCGCCCCGTGACGGTCCCGGCCTCCACCCCGGCGCCCCGCCCGATCGCGATCGCGACGATCACGACGGCCGCCACCACGACGGCGCT